>JABEUL010000104.1 GCA_013044465.1 Acidimicrobiales bacterium | reverse complement strand
CTCCTAAGCAGTTAGGCCCAACTAATCGAAGCCCATTGGCGCGAGCCACTTGCAGCAAATGTGCTTCCCCGATTTCGCCTTCTCCTCCGGTTTCAGCAAACCCGGCTGATATTACGAGAGCCACATGAGCTCCTCGACGAGCAGCATCTTCTAGAACCTTTGGCACTTCTATGGCTGGCGTGACAATGATTACAAGGTCTACATCTTCTGGCAAATCATCGAAGCACTTATAGGCATGGATTCCACATATCGAAGCGGCACTCTTGTGTATTGGGAAAATTGTCCCGGCAAAGTCCCCATCCAATATGTTTCGCAATATCGTATGGCCGACCCCTGAAGGGTTCCTGCCTGCACCGATAATAGCCACAGTTGCAGGTTCCATTAAGTGTGCCATTGAGGCCGCTTCGGCTACTTGCTCTCTCTGTTCCATTGCCCTTTTAGAGGCTTCTGTCGGTTCCAGTGGAAACTCCACTTTTATTACGCCATCTTCTAAAGCCATCTGAGCCTTAAATCCCGCTGCCCGAAATACATCCAGCATCTTTTTGTTTTGCGGCAAAGTCTCGGCAATAAATTTCTCAATTCCCAGTTCTCTTGCAAACGCTGCCAAGTGCTCGAGAAGCAGAGTGCCCAGCCCCCTGCCTTGGATGTCATCTGCTATTACGTAAGCTGTCTCAGCAAGTCGAGTCCCGCCAATCCTGTCATAGCGAGCAACGCCAACGAGCTCTGAATCCAAAAAACCCGCTAAAGCCATTCGCTCTTCATAGTCAACATTTGTAAATCTATGAATCTCCTTGGGAGTGAGATCTTTCTTGGGAGAGAAAAATCTAAGGGATACGGTTTGCATTGAAAGATTTCGGTGGAAACGCAGCAATTCATCTCCATCTTCGGGCCGAATGGGCCTAATATGTACGACCTGACCGTCAGTCAAAACAGAGTCGAACTCCCAATTCGATAGGTCGGATGCAAGGTTTTGAAACTCTGGCGTTGTCAAATTAATATCTCCGTGTAGGTCACTTCTCTACATCTTAAGACTTTAAATAGATAATCTATTCCTAGAAAATGCGAATATGGTTCGGGGGAACTCGCTCGGGTCGAGTAAATGCCCTTATGACGTTGATGTCATCTACCATTGTTCTTGAAACACATGTTAGAACTTTTATCACGACATCTCCCACTTTTTTTGGAAGTTTGTTATACATGGACTCCAACCCGATAGAAGTGACTACGTCATCAACGTGCACAACTAACTCTACACACCGTGTTTCCAAGTAAGTTTGGACATCTGTAGCGCCATTTCGAAAAGCCACCAATGGGACAAGTTTAGTTTTTGGAATCTTATCTACTTGAACATCAAGTTCCGTCAAAGATCGTTTCATACTCTCCACCACATTGGAATGCCCAGCCAATGCTCTTCTCTCACCGTCAGCTATCAAAAAAGCGGGGAGACCGGACTTGAGATCCTCCGAATCACAAATTCGATTGTCTCCGTAAAAAATCTCTGGACCAAGCCAATTTACCTTTTTGGGCTCCGGCTCTATGATAAGAGTCTCTGTCCTGGCTAACACACTGGCCATGTGACCCACAATTCCGCCCACCGAGTATCCCTCGACTAAAGACGGCTTTCCCCAATCGGTGGCAACCTCTGGCCTTTCCACGACCTCCATGGCAAAATCGGCGGCCAAGAAAAACGCCTCAATGGTCATACCTGCACCGTAGTGCAAAAATATGACCTGTGCATGAAATTTGTCAAAATTTATATTAGTTATAGCCTTTTGGCCGCCTTGAGCAACTCATCCCGAAAATTTGGGTGGGCTATTCCGGCGAGCGCTAAAGCCCTCTCTTTGACCGTCAGACCAATGAGGTCACAGGAGCCATACTCTGTGACCACTACGCCTATATGGTGCCTAGGAGTCGACACAATGGCACCCTCTGGGAGTTTTGCAGTTATTCGTGAGCGAATCTCTCCGCCGACAAGGGCACTAGACCTCATGCAAATAAGGGATTTGGCATCTGGGTGAAGTTCGGCCGCTGCTACAAAATCCTCATGACCGCCCACGCCGCTTATTTGCTTGCCATCAATACTATCTGCCACTACCTGCCCAAACAAATCTACACTTAAGGCACCGTTAATCGATATTAATGCGTGGTTCTTTGCAACGAGACTTGGGTCATTCACCACATCAACCGGCAAAAAGGATACGTTTTGGTTTCCGTCAATCCACTCATAGAGTTCCGGCGTCCCAAGTGCGAAGGTGGTCACAGAAGTTCCATTAAAAATACCTTTGTTTTCATTTGTTACTTTGCCTGCTTTGTGAAGCTTCATCAGTCCAGTCGTAAACATCTCAGAGTGAATTCCGTAGTTCCCTCCTTCCCTTGTGGCCAAAAGTTCAGCAACTTGAGTTGGTATCGAACCAATACCTGTTTGCAGCGTTGCCCCATTTACTACGTATGAAGCTGCAATTTTGGCTATTTCAATGTCCTCATCGCTCGGTGGAACATCTGGCAGGGGAAAGGGCAGGGAGTTTCCCTCAACCAGTAGATCAATGTCTTCAAACGAGATAACATTCGAAAATCCCTCCAAGGTAGAGGTTCTTGGCAAATTAGGATTATGTTCAACAATTAACAGGCGGTTTGGGTCCCTCCCAGCTCTAAGCAACTCTTCATATGTGGCACCTAGATGAAGCGATAAGTTCACTTCTTCCCGATCAAAATCTGCGACGCCGGTAGCAATCATCACCCGAGGTGATAATCTCCGTAAAATTGGTCCAAACTGACGAAATCCTCCAGGAACTAATTCAACTTTATGGCCTTGAGACAAAAGTAATCTCTCAGCTGGCCCGAAAAATCCCGAGCGGTAGGAGACCGAGCTTTTAGTCAGGACCGAGTAATAGCCCAGCAAGAGTGCTCCGCCAAATATGAGCTCTTCGTAGTCATCTCTCTCTCCTGAGGCATTCATAAATGCATCAGGAATACCAGGTCCTAGGCCGAATCCAATAGTATCTCGTTTATTTATATGGCTGACTGACTCGGCGAGCGATGTTAGAATTAGACTCATAATAGAGATATATCACTAAAAGTAGTCGATGAGGAAAGTACTGTGAGTTTAAATTGGTATTGATTAAATACCATTCGTGTTATTTGGGCAAGATATTGCTGAATTTCAGAGCAAATCAGGTCGATAGTAGCTAGATGAAACGACTTGGCTTTTTTGATTCCAAGTTGTCTCCCGAACAACTTCGGACCGGCGTTATGCTGGGCGGTTTATCCCTTTTTGTTGCCCCCATAGCACTTGTTACACTTCTTTTTCCACATAAGCAGTCCATTAGATGGTCACTGGTTCTCATTGGAGTATTGGTTCTGGTGGGCAATTCGACAATACTTGCCATAAAATTCCTAGTATTTTCCAAAGAGCGAAAAATCGTCTTTGAACCAGTCGGTGCCTTCATTTTGGTGAATAGTGCAGCAATTGCAATCGGTTTAATGAGTGCTGGTTATTCGGCCCCTCTGAATTCATTTGCGCCAGCCTTCGCTGTTGTTATCGTCTTATCCGGCGTAATTGGAAACATTACCTTTAGGCTTTTAACTTGGATAACTACAACAGTAAGTTATGCACTTTCACTTCTGGTTTACCCAAATTTGCAATGGGGCCCCTACGCGTCAAACATTATTTTCATGAGCTGTTCCATGTTAGTCATCCAGACCATGATTGGCAGAGTTATGCAAAATCTCGCGGGACGCAACAGTGCCAGAATTTTGACTAACGAATTGGCCGAGATTGGCAGCGATGCCGAGACATTCGAGGAGGCTTTTGCTAAATCATTGGCAATGGTGGACAGAATTATTCCTACCAAGTACGCAATCGCATATTCAAGACTGGACTTTGACTCCCCTTACCGCCCTGTAGCCAATTGGCCAGGTGATATTTCTCCAGAAAAGATTGAGGAGATTACAACATTAAATGAGGATAAATTAGTCTCCGGTGAAATTGTTATAAAGTCAGACCTTGTAATAATTCCGGTTGGGTTCACCGAAGTTGGCCAAGTGGTGATTCTTATTTCAAGGGCGCATGCAAAAGGCTATGCTGCCAGATACCCAGAAGAAGCCTCATACACGCTTTCAGGTGGTTTTTTAAAGATGACGAGCCAGCTGTCATATTTAAGAAAACTTAAAAGAGAAACTTTAACCGATCCCTTGACTGGATTGTCAAACAGACGAGCCTGGGGTCACAGGATGGACACTGAGATTTCAAGATCAAGAAGATCCGGTACGCCACTTTCAATAG
>JABEUL010000103.1 GCA_013044465.1 Acidimicrobiales bacterium | reverse complement strand
GTGGTGAGCAGCAGATGCTCACAGTTTCACAAGCCCTTTTGTGCCGCCCGAAGCTCTTGCTGATCGACGAGTTGTCTCTGGGTCTAGCCCCGACAGTTGTGGCAGAACTTTTGAATGCCGTGAGAGCACTGTCGGCATCAGGAGTGACCGTCGTAGTTGTCGAGCAATCAGTAAACGTGGCGACGGCTATTGCAAACAGAGCAGTCTTTATGGAAAGAGGTCAAGTGCGATTCTCTGGCCCGACTCCCTCTGTGGAGCAACAGCCTAATCTTTTGCGTTCCGTCTTCATGCGTGCAGCCACTAGGGCTCACACAAGACCCAAAGCAGGAACTAGTGGACTGCCGCCTATTGATAGAACGTCAGTTAGCGCATTCGGCGTGCTGCATGCCACCAAGAGATATGGGTCCGTGACTGTTCTAAATGATGTCACCCTATCAGTTTCAAAGGGTGAAATCCTTGGAGTCATTGGTGCCAACGGAGCTGGAAAGACTACCTTGTTTGACTTTTGCTCCGGATTCATTAAGCCCGAAGAAGGTCAAGTAATAATGGATGGCACTGACGTTACTCATCTAAGGCCCCACCAACGAGCCAACCGCGGTCTTGGGCGTGTTTTCCAAGATGCACAGTTGTTCGCATCCTTGACTGTTGCTGAGGTCTTGGCGGTTGCTCTTGAGCGCCATGTCGATGTGAAAGATCCCTTTGCATCAATGTTTGGACTCGAAGCAGTAGCCAATTCGGAAGAAAAGATTGCGGACCGTGTAGATGAACTCATTGAGGAGTTGGGGCTTTCCAGGTATAGGAACGCGTTTGTAACAGAACTTTCAACCGGTACCAGGCGTGTTGTGGACCTTGCATGCGCTATGGCTCACAGACCTCGCGTCCTGTTGCTTGACGAGCCTTCTTCTGGAATTGCTCAGAGAGAAAGTGAGGCAATGGGTGAATTGCTGCTTGGACTCAGGGCGGAAACTGGCGCATCGTTTATAGTCATTGAGCACGACGTCCCGTTAGTCTCCTATATTTCAGATAGGTTGGTTTGTCTGCACTTAGGTGAAGTCATTGCTGAAGGTGAAACAACCGAGGTTCTAAATAACCCAGATGTTATTTCTGCTTACTTGGGACGTGATGACGTGACGATTAATAGGTCCAGAAGTAGTTCCAGTGAAGTTCCTGTTCCCCAGGGAGCTCCTACGGGAGATGCTCCCACCACGATTGTTTCTGATCCAGTGGTTGGTGGCGGCCCCGCTGAAGCGCCTCCTGTCAGCTAATACATTTGCTTAACCCAGCTATCTTTTAGAAAGATTATTCCACAGGCCAGACAGTCTTGTCTGGCCTGTGCTAGTTAAAACGCTCACGAAATTTGCCTATAGTAGTATTGGAATCGGTTAAATACTTACATGTATGTGGCTAGTTTTGAGTGTAGATAGAAGAGACTTGCTTTCGTTATTTAACTTGGGGTAAATAAACTTGACACTGTGTGTGGCGACTTTTCACTGACCAAATATGCAAATTACATGTTAGATGGGTGGAATAAGGGAAGAAAACTTTGATTTACTACAAAATCTATAGCCATTCGTCTTTAAGACTCTGCAAAGAATGCCGATTATTAATTAAGAAAGATGAACACATTTAATTCTGGAGGAAAAACAAGTATGGGACCGTCGTTAGACGTTTCTGGATTTGTCACAGGCTCAATCATCAGGTACCTGCGCTCATTTGGCGGTGAAACACTTCTTAATTCCTTTTTCTCAGGAGTTGGAGTGGGGAAAGCTGCTGCTGGGTCTTTGGAGTCTTCGACAAGTTGGGTCTCCGCTGAAGAGGCTTATGCTCTTTTTGATGTGGCGGCAAAAGTATCCGGCGTAAACGATATTGGACTTCAAGTTGGGATGAGCCATCTCAAACCCCACGAACCAACCGGAGTCGCGGATTTAATGGTCTCACTGGGGTCAGTGAGAGAAGTATTTAGAAATCTGGCTAGTTTGATGGCAAAGTACTCGACTATAAATGACACGCATATTTTAGAAGTAGGTGATGCTCATGCAGTTATCAGGGTCAGGGGACGGGAAGGTTATCACCGTGATCTTTATTGCTGTCACTTTCTACAAGGCGTCATGTCTCAGATTCCGGTACTTTTTGGACTAGTTCCGGCCATGATAAGTGAGACAGAATGTCAGGCACGAGGTGGTGGTTCGTGCCTTTACAGTATTGCTTGGCAAGAACAACAGTGGTCAACCTTTGTCGATGAAAGTGCCTCGCTATTTTCAATGGCTTGGGAAGAAGACAAAGTCGCGGAAGTGGACGCATCATTAGTACTTGACCCCACGACGGAACTTGTGCAGTTAAGGGAACAAATAGCATCCTTGTCTGAGAGACTTGACTCAGCGTATAGCACTGCGGGCGAGCTACTAGGTGCCGACGACATTGACACAATCTTGAGAAAGATTATCCAAAGGGCAGCTCATGCGGTGAATGCACCAAAATATCTTTTGACGGTTAGGGCCTTCAAAGGTGAAGAACCACAAGTCCATGAGCATGGTTTCCTGCTAAATGAGGCTGCTTCACTTGCGAATGAACTTTGGTCTGGAGATCGAGATGAAAGGGACGGGTCTAGGCTAATTGTCGATGTATCTTCCGCCCAGCAACATTATGGCTGGCTGGTTTCAGTACTTCCAGAACGTATGAAATTTCTGGAACATGATAGAAGGACTATGACGGTATATGCCGGTTATGCCGCAACGGCACTTGACGTAGCAACTTCTTTGATCACAGCTAGAAGGCGTGATGCTACGGCGAGGGCACTGCTGGAATTTGGTAATGCACTGTCTGAGACAAAGAGCAGCCAAGAAGTCTCTCAGCGACTAGCTGAAACGGTTCCGGTCGTAATCGGAGCGGTTGGCGCTGTAGTAATGCTCTATGATCCGGAAAGAGATGAACTTATAGAGGCTGCAAGATCGGTCCCGGCTCAATCAGAGTTGAACCTGCCAGTCGATCGGGTGAGAATCCCCCCAACTCTGATACCTGACTTTGAGATACTTTCAGAGCAAGGCGAACCAATTCAAATGGCCGTTGATAACCCAGATCCTAGACATGCTTCTCTTTTGGAGCCTTGGCACGTTACTTCCGCCCTTATTGCACCTCTCAAATCTGGTGATACTTTTATTGGAACAATTCACGCTGGTTTTGCCGCAGCACAGAAAACACCTGCGAAGTTCAGTGCCGATTTGCGTGAGAGGTTTATGGGTTTAGCCAACCAGGCTGTGATTGCATTAGAAAATGCAAGGCTTCTAGAACAGATTTCACATATGGCATGGCATGATGCCCTAACTGGACTTCCAAATAGACGTCTGTTCGAAGATAGGGTTCGCCAAGAACTTTCTAGGTCTGGAAGAACGGGTGAATCACTGACTGTTTTCTATGTTGACTTAGACCGGTTCAAGCAAGTAAATGACACGCTGGGCCACTCTGCTGGGGATGACTTAATTTGCCAAGTAGCAAATAGATTGGCCGATTCAGTGCGAGGTCAAGACACGGTTGCCAGATTGGGCGGAGACGAATTTGCTGTATTGCTTCCAGGACTAAGTGATGCTGACGTGACTCACCGATTGGCATCTAGGATCCTTGCCGCACTAAATGAGCCCTTCAATTTACATGGAGAGAAGGTGCAGTCTTCAGGATCAATAGGAGTTGCTTGTACGTCGGGGAGATTAGATCTTAGATACGAAGACTTTATCCATGAAGCTGATGTGGCAATGTATAAAGCTAAGACACTTGGTCGAAATACCTTCGAGACATATAGCGAGGACGATTTGGTAGCTACCAGTCATGAAGAGACTTTGGCAGACGACCTTTCAAAAGCTGCGGACGAAGGTGAACTTGAGATCCTCTACCAAGCACAAATCGACCTCCACTCCATGAAAGTTGTGGGAGTCGAATCGCTTTTGCGATGGAATCACCCTCGACTCGGCAGGTTATTACCGGATGCATTTATTGATGCTGCAGAAAAATACGGTGGGATGTTGCAAGTGGATGCGTGGGTTCTTAACCAGGCCTGTCGGCAAGCTGTTGCATGGGATGGTTTGGGTCTCCCTCCTCTCCGAGTTGGTGTGAACTTGTCAACCGGAGACCTAACAAAGCCAGAAATCGTTGAAATTGTCAAGAAATCACTTGATGATACTGGACTAGATCCTTCCAGGTTAGAACTAGAGCTTTCAAAAATTGTTGCAAACCAGCAAAATGAACAGCTTAAGTCAAACTTGGAAAATCTCAAGCGTTTGGGAATACGAATAGCCATAGACGACGTTGGGCGAAATGGCTCAGGCATTCCCGACCTGAGTTCTCTCGATATCGACACATTGAAAATAGATCGACACATGATACATACCTTGAGTGAAACCCTAACAAGTGATGCCACAGCCTCCCAGTTAAAGGAAAAAGACGAGCTTGATGAAGAGCACTTAATTGCGCTGATGGCTATTACGGAACTTGCAAGAGAAATAGGAGCTGATCTAGTAGGTGAAGGCGTTGAAACTTCTTTCCAGCGAGATCGCCTTCTGTCGGCTGGTTGCACCGTGCTGCAGGGCTACTTCTTTTCGCCACCTGTTAGAGCGCGAGACATAGTAATTATGGTCCAAGCTGCTAAAATTTCACCACATCAGCTTGAGGATGCCCCTAGAAGTGAAATATTGACTCCCAATTTAGGATAGTCTAAATAACACATCGGGGAGTAGCGCAGCTTGGCAGCGCGCCTGCTTTGGGAGCAGGAGGCCGCGGGTTCAAATCCCGCCTCCCCGACGCTTATTATTCAAATGTGTTATGGCAAAGTGCTACTTAGAGAAATAATGTTTTCAAACACTCGATCAGGGGCTTCAAATGGCAACATGTGTCCGAGATCTGGAAGAATCTCAAGTCGAGAACCTGGGATATGCGACGTAATTTCCTTAGCGCACCTGAGTGGGGTCAGGGTATCTCTGTCGCCAACCATCACAATTGTCGGCACTGTTAGTTTAGTCAACTCATCAGTTAGATCCAAATAGGACATATTTTGGGCAAGTTCGGATCTGGCCTTTGAATCACAACTTAAAAACATATCTCTAACCGCCAAAAGATGCGTCATATGAGCCTGTTTGCCAACAACTAGCCTTGTGAACCAAGCTGCAAACGAATCGTTTTCAAGGGCTGACTCTAGAAATTTCGATCCCACAAATGATGCTGCTGCTTGGTAGAAGAAATCTGGTCCAAACGCAGCAGAAGATGCTGTGGCAACAAGCAGTAGACCAACTACGCGCGCACTTGCTTGACTTTGGTTGACCATGAAAGTCTGTGCAGTCATTCCTCCCATGGAGTGCCCAACCAGTATTAGTTCCTGGTCTCCCAGCGAATTAATAACCTCTTCCATATCACTTGCCAACTGATTAACATCTAATTTCTTTATCCCAATAGTGGATCCGCCATGTCCTTGGTGGTCATACACGACAACTCCCTGGCCTTTGTCGACAAGTTGTCTCACAACCGGTGCCCAAACTGCCTGAGTTTCTGTCCACCCATGTGACATCAAAACTGTAGGACCGCTTCCTTCGTAAATCGTCATTGAGACTTTGGCGCCATTGGACAGTGTCAAAATTTCACGTTTTCCCTTTGGAAGTCCCAGTGGGTCTCCCTCAACCATGTCTTGTCCCACCGCCCAACGTTTCTCAGCTGTTCTGGCAGCGACTGCAGCGGCAATACCTGCTACGGTTGCGACCCCGACGACTTTTTTAAGCCAAGGATGTTTTTTATCAGGGGCCATTCATTCACCTCAATCTATTAGAAAAAATAAGAATCGATCCCATTTTCACGCACTTGCACTGACTTAATCAATTCTAAAGTATCGTTTTCTAGATGGATGCAGATCTTAGTCAAGAATCGAATCAGGTCGAGGCAGTTGTAAATCTATGTAAAAGACGTGGATTTATCTTTCCTTCGGCAGAAATTTATGGTGGATTTAGGTCAACATATGACTACGGACCACTTGGCGTGTTAATGCTGAGAAATGTCAAAGATGCCTGGTGGCGCACAATGGTACAACTCAGAACCGATGTATTGGGTCTAGATGCAGCAATTTTGTCTTCTCCTAAAATTTGGGAGGCCTCAGGGCATCTCTCTAATTTCACCGATCCTTTGGTAGATTGCAAAAAATGTCACGAAAGGTGGCGCCAAGATCAGATCGGAACAACTTGCCCAAATTGTGGCTCGGAGCAACTGACAGAGGCTAGAGCATTTAATTTGATGTTTAAAACCCATGTTGGACCTCTAGAAGACGACGCTGCGGTAGCCTACCTTCGC
>JABEUL010000102.1 GCA_013044465.1 Acidimicrobiales bacterium | reverse complement strand
GAAATGACATCTCCGCTTCTTTCGCTTTCCCTTGACGCTGCGGCAATTGCAACCGAACCAGTTCCACAAGCCTGGGTAATGCCTACACCTCGCTCGTACACGACCATCTCACAAGTCTCACCTTGTGAAACCACAAATTCGACATTAACTCCGCTTTGCATCGATGTTGACAGTCGACTTCCGATTCTTTCCAAATAAGAGTCATTAAATATTTCAAGGTTCTTCACAAAAACCACCAAATGGGGATTGCCTACATCTACAAGCCAGGAGTCCAAAACAAAACTGGTAAGAGTCTCTTCAACAATTGCTTCAATTGCCCGATCGGCCCCATGGACTAACACCGATCCCATCTCCTCGTCCACGGTAACGTTTAGTTCATTTTCTTGGTTTTTAATTACTTGAACCTGCCTCTTTCCGGCTCCTGTAGTGACTTGGAACGCTTCAGTTCCCCTAAATCCCAGAAGATGGGCACAGTGAGCAAAGCATCTGAGCCCATTTCCACTCATCTCAGCTACTGAGCCGTCAGCATTAAAAAGCTCCATTATTAACTTGTCATTAGAACTTGTTCTGACTAGATTTAACAGGCCGTCTCCACCAACACCCCGATTTCTATCCAGGAGTTTTTGTGCTTGGACCCCAGATATTGACCTTTTGGAAGCATCATGTATTAAAAAGTCGTTGCCTAGCCCGTGATATTTATAGAGGAGTAGTTCTTCACTCATAATTGAATTAACCTGCTACACTCCAAAATTGTTTCCCTAACTGTCAAACAAACCTCTTTTAAGTCACTTCCGTCTATCCACAAGATTCTAGGATCTCTTCGCCACCATCGTAGCTGTCTTCTGGCAAATCTTTTAGTTCTCACGATAATTTCCTCAATTGCTGCCTCAAGTGTCAATTCCCCTCTGAGATAATTTGCAATTTCAAAATATCCAATGGCATTTTTAGGAGCCCGTGCCAATGCCCCTGAGCGTCCCAAGAGGCAACTTACCTCTTCTACCAGGCCTCTTTCTATTTGTGCATTTACCCTTTCTTCGATCCTCTTGTCCAAAATTTCCATTTCCAGAAAAATCCCTATTTGACGAAAGCTATTTGGCAGATATTCCCCAAATCCTGGTCCATATGATGAAAACTTCTTCCCAGATCCCAAAATCACTTCCAGGGCTCTTACGCTCCTGCGGCCATTTGTGGGCTCAAACTTAGCTGCAGCTTCAGGGTCTTTATCCTCAAGTTTCTTATACAATCCAAGCTGACCATTTTTATCCAACTCATCTTCTAATTCCTTTCTGATATCGGGCCAGGTTCCGGGGAATACCATTCCTTCTATAATTGAAGATAGGTACATAGTGCTCCCGCCCACTAAGAGGGGAATATTTTTTCTAGATTCAATCTCCGAAATTGCATTTTCAGCTTCCCTTTTGAATAAACCTGCCGAGTAATCAGTCGAAGGTTCCACAAGATCAATCATGTGAATAGCGAGATCTTGTAATTGGGACCGCTCTGGTTTGGCTGTACCTATATCCATGCCTTTATAAACTGCAAATGCATCGACACTCACGAGTTCGACTTTGGGCAGTGATCTCGCTATTTCAATGGCAACTGAAGTCTTGCCTGATGCCGTGGGGCCCAACAAAACTACTTTAGGATATTGGCTACCCAACCGTCACACTTGCCTTTATCGGGATCTTCTTGCCAAAAGTTTTGCTTTGCGGGGGTGAAATAATTTCTCTCATCTCCCCCTTTAGATAATGAGTACTAGCTCCAACTATTAATGCGCTAACAAGAGCACCTCTTAATTCTTGCCCTGGATCTGGGAGGTGAACCAATTTTCCCTGCCTTGTCCTTCCAGAGATCACTTCTGTATTTCGCTTTGAAGGCCCGACAATCAATAGCTCCTCAATCATTCCAATCCTCTCCTGATGTTTCTTCAAAGCACTGTGTTCGACAACTACACGAAGCCTCGCCATTCGCTCAGCTATAACTTCATCTGAGATAAATCTATCTTCCATCAAAGCAGCTCTTGTGCCAGGTCTAGGGGAAAATATGAACGTATAAACACTGTCATACTCAACCTCACTTACCAGATCAAGGGTCTTGGCAAAGTCATTTTCACTTTCTCCTGGATAACCAATTATGATGTCGGTAGATAGTGCTAGATCGATAATTGCCGCTTTGGCAGCATTAACTTTTTCTAGATATCTTTCCGCCGTATATCCCCTACGCATAGCTGAAAGTACCTCGTCACTTCCACTTTGCACTGGCAAGTGAAGTGATTCACAGACCTCTTTGGTATCTGCCATGGCAGCAATTGTCTCAGGCCTTATATCTTTGGGATGAGGGCTGATGAATCTAACTCGGTCTATGCCGCGAACATTTCCTGTCGCAATTAGAAGCTTGGCAAACCATGGTTTGAGTGATTTTTCCTCGCTTGAAAGAGAAAAATCTTGATTTTCCCTGGCTTTTAGAGCTAGGTCTCTTCCATAGGAGTTAACATTTTGGCCCAAGAGCGTTACTTCTCGCACTCCTTTTTTGGCGTAGTTTTCAATCTCTTTTATTATGTCGTCGAATGCTCTGGATACTTCGGGTCCTCTGACTGTTGGAACTATGCAAAATCCACATGAGTTATTACACCCTTGCTGGATGGTAATCCAAGCTGAGGCGCCATCTTGATTCATTGGCGGCAGATCAGAAGAAAAGTGTACAGATTCAGCTTCAGGGGTTGTCCAGACTTCAGTTACTGGTCCATTTTCTCTGGACTCGTCAAGCAACTCAGGGACTCTGTGAAGATTATGTGTTCCTACCACTACATCCACATACGGGGCCCTCTCTCTCACGTATTCCCCGTCTTTTTGAGCTAAGCAGCCTGAAACCACAATTTTAGTTGCTGGCCTTTCATCCTTTATTGTCTTTAAATACCCCAAGTGTCCATAAAGCTTGTTATCGGCATTTTCACGAATGCAGCAGGTATTAACCACTATGACATCAGCCTCTTCGGGCGAATCTACACCGATTAGGCCCTTGGAGCCAAGAAGTCCTGCCATATGTTCTGAATCATGTTCATTCATTTGGCAGCCAAAAGTCCTGATATAAAATGTCACTTGGTATTCTCCATATAAATAGAATAGAGGCCTAATGTTATTTGGCGCTCACGTCAGTGCTGCTGGTGGATTTTCTAACGCTTTTACCAGAGGAAAAGACATAGGTGCATCATCTATCCAAGTCTTTACCCAAAGTCCAAGGGCTTGGAAGCCTAGTCAACTAAATGATCAAGACCTTGAGGCCTTTCATTCCAAAATGGCCAAGCAGGCCAAGTCTAATCAAATTTTGGCAGTATTTTGCCATGCAACGTATCTAATCAATTTGGCTTCACCTGAAAAAGACCTCTACAACCGCTCAATTGAGTGTTTGGTAGAAAATCTAAAAGTTGCCAGTGCTCTTAGAGCTAGCGGCCTCATTGTCCATGTGGGATCACATCGTGGCTCAGGTTTTGATAAAGCCCGAAAACAAATTGCGAAGGCTTTAAAAACCGCCTTTAACCAAGTACCAGGTGAAATTCCGATACTTCTTGAAAATACTGCCGGAGCAGGGGATACTATTGGAAGATCGCTTGAGGAACTAGCCATCTTGTTCAGTGACATTACAGAGATAAAAAGAACAGGTGCTTGCATAGATACCCAACATCTCTTCGCTTCAGGAGTATCTTTTTCTTCTAGGGAAAATGTTGAAAACTTTGTCTCATCGGTCGAAAATACTATTGGAATTT
>JABEUL010000101.1 GCA_013044465.1 Acidimicrobiales bacterium | reverse complement strand
GTATTGATCTTGCAATGTGCCTTGATATCTCTGACCATCCCATATGTGCCATAGTGAACTCAGCAAGCCAGTTGGATTAATCACTAGGTCAAGTTTTGTGTCAAAGACTTCCCTTCCGGGAGCCTGAAGGAGAAAAAGTAAAAATGCACCCAGCCAGATAAACCAGAACACCCTGGAGTTGACGGGCTTTGAATTGAATCCAAACGAATGCGACAGTAAATCCTTTAGGGATCTAGATGTATTAAATTCACCTTCATCTTCGGTGACAGTTGGTTTAGGTGCAGCTGTTGTAAATGCCATCTATTTATAAATCTCCTTGACCCGAAGGTGTGCAACTGAAGTAAATCGAATAGGCGAATGTTAGCCAATATTTCAACAATTCTCACATAACGTATCCGTAAGTAGTCATATGACTACTTATTGTGGTCTTACTATACTTTTACACTGACGTGTCAGTAAATACAAACATAGCCTATGCGGGCAACGAAATTTTTAAAGAAGCAGTCGCCACTATCATTGGATACAAGATTTAGAGAGGAGACAGGTGGAGCGTTTTCGATGCGACGCATGTGGCAACATAACAAGATTTGATGTGGAGGTCGTTGAGCACTCCAAGGCGTTCTACCATTTCGGTATTGGGGGAGAGCTTGATATTGAGGACCTTAAAATTATCGATAGAAACGTTGTTGAAATAACGTGCCGCTGGTGCGGTCACGGAAAAGCCATATCTAAATTTGACGATGCCATTAGTGTGACTGATCCAGGCGCACTAATGGAAAAATAGTAATTTCAGTCTTCTCCGATTCCAGAAGTTGCAGGGACTCTGGTTCCTTTTCCAAATTTTAGGGTTAAGTAGGTTACTCCGCCAACAGGGATCGGTATCCAAAAGTTTACGAGCCTATATGCCAATACCCCGATAATCGCAATATTTTTTGGGGTTCCAAAGCCATTTAATGTTGGAATCAAAATTCCTTCAATTACTCCTAGTCCTCCTGGGGTAATTGGAATAACAGCTAATACATTTGCTACTCCATATGCGACCAGAAGGTCAAGGGGCGATACCAGCTTGCCAAAAGCAAGTATGAATACCCAAAGAGAAGCGGCATCAAGCAACCAGTTAAGACATGCCCAAACTAGGGCATGAACCATCCTATGACGATCTTGAGCCAATTCGTCCATTCGCCCCGCAACGTTTCGAATGGCTGCTACGAGCTTTTCTTCGCTAATAAATGGCATTTTTCTAGCTATGGTATTTATAATTCCAACAGCGTGCTCCTCGCCGCGAGTAAATAAAAGTATTAGAGCAGCCAATAAACCAAGGAGTAGTGCTCCAATTACAGCGGCAATTCCATAAAGTGGATTGGTAATGGAATGGAATGGGATTGAAGCAATCAGTGAGATCCACAAAATAATGTTTAGAATTAAGGCAGATCCGATTCCTTCTGTGGCCAAGCAGAATGTTGCATTGGTTGCGCTAACACCCCGGTTTGTTAGAAGCCTGTAGCCAAGTGCAGATCCCGGAGCAGTTCCACCGGGCAAAACGTGGCTTAGTGAGAGAGTAGACATATTGATCCGGAGAAGTGTGCCTATTCGTGGTGAGTCTTTGGGGAGAACTGATTTGGTTAAGAGTGCATACGCCAAAAGAGCACCAGCTTCTAAAACTACGCCCAAAACTAAGTAGAAAATATTTACCTTAGCCAGGATTGAAATTGATTTAGAAGCTCCTGTAAGCCTTGGAATAACAAAGTATTCAAGAATTGGAATTAAAATAATTAAGAGCGCGCCATTCCGCAGGATTCTCAAAACTCTTCGTAAAGGTTTCAGATGGTCGGCCACATATCAATGCTTACACTAAATCTGACCAATTAGGTGGATTTAATTAAAATAGATATATGATTTTGGGTTTTAGGAATTGATCCAGGCTATTGCACCTTGAGCCAAGTGGCTTAGCACCTGAAATTTATGGCCAAGTGCAAAAAATGCTTAAGAGGAAGTTTAAATCTCAATAGCATCCGCGCATTGCCTCCAAATATTGTGTTGACTTGGTTTGATGGAAGATATCGATGGCCCGTCAGTTTCAAGAATCGACAAAGTTCAAAATTGGATCCACGGAGAAACCGGAGAGGTCTCAACTGGGCGTATTTTGGCAGTTGTAGCTGCATCTATTCTAATTTTCAATATCATCACGATCTCAAGTGTTGTTTTGACCCTATTGCTTTGGAGAATCCGATTCATACTGCTTCTAGTGGGCCTTGGTGGCTTTATGGCCTTAGTTCTTAACCCGCCGGTAGCTTTTTTGGTCAGAAAGGGCTGGAAGCGCTCTTTTGCAGCAGCTCTGGTATTCCTAGTTGCCCTTGTGGTTTTTTTTGGAATTGGCTATTTATTTGTTCACCCCGTATATGTCTCTGCAAACCATTTGGTGGCATCGTTCCCAAATTTGGTAAAAGATGCTGCAGCCGGACGCGGACCAATCGGCCAAATAGTTAAGCGATTTCACCTTGAAAAATGGGTTAACAGCAATCAGCCAAAAATCCAAAATGGCTTAAAATCCCTAGCCAAGCCAGCACTGGCCGCAGGAGCAAAAGTAGCAAAGGCATTAATTGACGCAGCCACTGTTTTTTTTATTGCTTTTTTCATTCTTGTCCAGGGTCCGACGCTCGCCAAGAGTGCCATAAGTCTTTTAAAACCTAGCCATGCTAATCGCCTGAGACACATGGGGAGAGAAGTCTCAAGGGCAGTCACGGGATACGTGATTGGAGACTTTTTGACATCGGTAATTGCAGGCATCATTGTCGGGATTACATTGATGATATTCGGAGTCCCATATGCGGCAGTACTTGCAATATGGGTTGGATTGGTTGACTTTTTGCCACTAGTGGGAGGGTTACTGGCCGGTGCGCCGGTCGTGATAGTTGCGACCCTACACTCACTGCCTGCAGGAATTGTGACTCTAATTATCTTCTTGATATATCAACAGATAGAAAATCATGTTCTCTACCCAATAATCATGTCGAGGACAACCAGGTTAAACCCGCTTTGGGTTTTGCTCGCGGTCTTGGTAGCTGCAGGTATTGGAAATATCGTTGGATCGTCTCTAGGTGCGATTGTCGGGGCAGTTATGGCGATTCCAGTAGCTGGAGCATTTCAAGTAGTTGCACGTGAGACTTGGTCTATTTTAAAAGAGAATCGAGGCGATAGTGAACCCTCAAATCTGCTTGATAGTTAGCTTAACCAGGAAAAAGGTAATTGAAATTATGGTAGTGCAATGCAGTACTACTAATACTTGACTAATCTGGCATAGTGCGAACTCTAGTAGTCCTACCTACATACAACGAGGCTCTAAATATTGAAGAAGTATTGAGAAAAGTGCGTGAAGCACTTCCAGATACTGGAATTTTAATAGTTGATGACGATTCACCCGATGGAACAGCTGATATTGCGGAATCTTTTTCCGATGAATTAGGTCCGATCTCGGTATTGAGGCGTAGCGAGAAATCTGGACTTGGAAGTGCCTACCGAGCTGGATTTCGATGGGGCATTGATAATGGTTATGAAATTATGGTTGAGATGGATTCGGATCTTTCCCACGATCCAAAAGCACTTCCCGAACTAGTCAAGCCATTCGATGACGGCTATGAACTTATAGTCGGGTCTAGGTATGTCTCTGGTGGAACCATTCCGAATTGGAAGTGGCACAGAAGACTTCTTTCAAGGGGTGGCAATCTTTACGCACAGATGGCTTTAGGCGTGCCGATCAAGGATTCAACTGCAGGATACAGAGCCTATTCGGCAAAACTTTTGGATGCCATTGATCTGACCACAGTCAAGGCTGATGGATACGGATTTCAGATTGAAATGACATACAGATCAAAATGCCTTGGTGCCAAAATGGGAGAAGTTCCAATTTCATTTCGAGACCGAGAACGAGGCACTTCAAAGATGTCGCTTCATATTACCGTGGAAGCCCTTCTTCTGGTGACTAAGTGGGGATTAGAGAGACTAATAGGTAAATCGCCAAAAAAGAAAGTATAAGGTTCATTTCAAACCATGAATGCGATTGCCAGAGTTCTAATAGTAGATGATGAGCCAGCAATCACAGACCTTCTGGTTGCCACGCTTAAGTATGAAAACTTCGAAGTCGAAAGTGTAAATACCGGAGGAAAAGCTCTTGCTGTGCTGTCTGAAAGGTCATTCGAATTAGTCATTTTGGATGTCATGCTCCCAGATATGCTGGGTATTCATGTTTGTGAGCGAATTAGGGCAGATGGGTTAAAGACAGCAGTTCTATTTTTGACAGCTAGAGATGCTACTGAAGATAAAGTGCTCGGCTTGACAGCTGGGGGAGACGATTATCTCACTAAACCTTTCAGCATTGAAGAACTGGTTGCCCGTTTGCATGCTGTTTTGAGAAGAACTACCAATAGCCTAAACAATGGTGTTCCAATCTTGGAATACGCAGATCTAACATTAGATGATGAGACACACGAGGTGTTTCGAGGCGGAATCGCAATTGACCTTACTGCGACCGAGTTCATTTTGTTGAGGCATTTGCTGTTGCATGCAAGAAAAGTGGTCTCCAAAGCGCAACTGTTAGAATCCGTTTGGCAGCTCGATTTTGACGGTGACCCCAATCTAGTTGAGACCTACATTAGTTATTTAAGAAAAAAGATTGACATATTTGATCCTCCGTTAATTCAAACTGTTAGGGGCGTGGGTTACTCGCTAAGACTTCCAAGATCAAATACATGAGTATTAGACGTCGTATTCTGGCTTTAATTGGAGTTCTTTTTGTACTTGGCCTTGTGACGGTCAGTATCATCACTTATTTTTCTCTTGAGTCATTTATTTTGGGACGGGTAGATGATGATCTTGAGTTGGCTGCAAATCAATCATATGGCTATTTTGTTCATGCCTACCTAGCTCACCAAAAAGTAAACCCTTCTAGAGTTAGTAATTTCATCTCACCTCTGGTTTATCTAGAGTACTTAAACAAAAATGGAACCGTGGTGTTTTTCAGACCATCTGGGCCTAGTGCAAACCCGGATCCACCTCTAAAACTACCTCCAAATATGCCGGTTTCCCCCCTGCCATCTCGGGCATCGCTTGTGGCAAACCACGGTCATTATTTTGCGCCCAGTGCGACAAGTTTCACAGTAGGTTCCAAGTCCAAATCCAATGTTCAGTATCGAGCAGAAGCCATAAGCGTGCCATCTGGTACTTTGGTGGTTGCTGAAAATCTAAGTGAAGTAAATGCCACGCTTAATCGTTTGGAAGTCATCGAGGGGGCATCGGCTGCATTAGTTCTAGCCGTGTTGATACTTTCTGGACTTTATGTGGTTAGAAGAGGTCTTAGACCACTTGACCAAATGGCCAATACCGCTGATGCAATCTCCAAGGGAGATCTATCTAGAAGAGTCGAAATTTTAAACGGTGGAAGTGAAATTAAAAGGCTAGAAGACGCTCTAAATGCCATGCTTGTTCAGATTGAAGGCGCAATTGCAACCAGCACAAAGTCCGAAGAAAAGTTACGTAGATTTGTGGCAGATGCTTCACATGAACTTAGAACTCCTCTAACTTCAATTAGAGGATACGCTGAGTTGTTTAGACGCGGGCTTTCAGAAGATCCTGAGAGACTGTCTCAAGCGATGTCGCGAATAGAAAGCGAAGCCATAAGGATGACTAGATTGGTCGAAGATATGTTACTTCTAGCAAGACTGGATGCAGGAAGGCCCCTTGAGGCCACCCCTATTGATTTAGTTACAATTGTTGCCAACGTAGTTGAAGAAGTAGAAGTCTTAACTAATTCACACCCAATTGACTTAGAGGTTCCTGACAGATTAGTTATCCAAGGCGATGCTGACCGGTGGACTCAGATCGTAGTTAACATATTAAATAACGCCATAGAACATACTCCGAGTGGGACGAGAATAAGGGTAGAACTAGATAAAACTGCTGATGAAGTGCACCTAATTGTTCAAGACGACGGTCCCGGAATGTCAGATTCGGACGTTGAGCACGCATTTGAAAGGTTTTACAGGGGAGAGAAAGACTCCAGTGAAGATGAATCAGAAACGCTGCTACATGATTACAAAGGAACGGGTCTAGGCCTTGCAATTGTTAAAGCGATTGCATCCGCTCATGGTGGAGACGTTGGAATCGAGAGTCAAATTGGTATCGGGACTAGAATTACAGTGAGCGTACCGGCTGAAAAGCTAATCGCTATTAACGGTTAAGAAGAAAAAGCCAAGAAATGTACATACGAGATAAAGGTGTAGGCACTCCGGTGGTTTTGCTGCACGGTCAGCCCGGACATGGAAGAAACTGGAAGCCAGTGATCGAATCACTGGGTACTGGCTTTAGGACACTTTCTCCTGATCGTCCAGGATATGGGCTAAGCGGCGAAAGTGCTACCTCAATGTCTCAAAATGCAGAGCTTATTTTAGATGAGTTAACTGTCCGTGGAGTAGATCAATTTGTCTTAGTTGGACACAGTCTTGGAGGCGGTATCGCCATCCACATGGCCCATATGGCACCCGAGAGGGTTCTAGGAATGGTGCTGGCTGGATCAATTGGGACGAGAAGTTGCCTGACCCAATTGGACTACATATTGGCAACTCCTGTAATTGGTGATCTATTAGCGCTGGCCGGACTGATTTCACTTGACATTTTGCTTCCTTGGGTCAATGATCATGTAGATTTAGCGCCACAGTTCTTTAGAAATGAGGCTCAACTAAGGCTAAGACACTCACCCGTCAAGAGTGTTTCACCCAGACCCTTTTTCCGCACTTGGAAGACATTTGTAACTGAGCAACTGGCCTTAGTTGCCGATATTGATCAATTGGCCGATATTCTCGAAAGTATTTCAGTTGGTTGCGTATTACTATCAGGCACCGAAGATGATGTCATTCCAAAGTCCTCCATAAAGGAGCTCAACAATAAATTGGCGAAATCAGAATTAGTGTGGGTTGAAGGTGCAGGCCATTTGCTGACCATTGAAGCACCAGAAAAGATTGCTCACTTTGTAAAAAAATATGCCCTAAACTAATTCCCTTTGGCTGTTCCCAATGATGTTCTCGTCGGGCCAAAAGGCCAAAGCGACTGGATGCGATTTTGTGCCGAGAAACAGTTTCTAATGATTTGCACTTAACCGTTAACTGGGATGTGCATTAAGGTTTATCTGGTACTTTATGTTCTGGAATAATGCATTCTAAGAGGTCATAGTATAAAGTCTGTGAAAAACTATGGACGAACAATTGCAGAGAGCATGGCTTGAAATTTAAGTTGAGTCTCAATTAGTTCGCTCTCTGAGTCAGAGTCTTTGACTATCCCGACACCTGCCATAATCTTTGCTGTCGTGCCTTGTAGTTGGGCAGATCTGATTCCTACATACCATTCACCGTCTCCACTTCCATCGAACCAACCAACTGCACCGGCATATCTACCTCGAGAGAAATTCTCGAACTCAGAGATTGCTTGTTTTGCCGGCTGTCTTGGGTATCCTCCGACGGCAGGAGTGGGGTGAATCATTCTAACGAGTTCCAAAATTGATATATCAGGATCAATTAATAGGCCCGAAATGTCGGTGGCCAAATGGCAGACATTCCTTAACGAGACAATTTCAGGCTTAGGTGATGTGTCAATTTCTTTGCAAAATCCTGTTAACGAGCTTAGGATTTCCTTGACCACAAAACCATGTTCCTCTTGATTCTTCTGCGAATTGAGTAGTTTCTCAATCGCATCGTTATCACTTTTTTCATCACCCGATCGACCGGTTGTTCCAGCTAATGGTTTTGCCTTAATCATGGAACCAGATTTTTTGATTAAAAGCTCTGGGGACGCACCGACAAATCCGTCGATACTAAAAATCGCACAACTTGGGAATAAGCTGTTTAATCTCTCCAAGATCACACTTGGCTGAAACTTTCGATCGGCTTTAATTGTAATTTCTCTTGCTAAGACCACTTTGTCAAATTCACCTGCGACGATTTTTGATACGGCTTTAATAATTAAGTCTTTAAAGTCACTGTGGGAAATATTTGAAGACAAATGAAACTCTTCAGGTGGATTTGGAGTGCTTAGCGTGCCCTTATGATATTTAATGCTTTCAGTTCCCTTTGAATCTTGTTTCTGTCTGATAAGCATGCCAGAACCATCCCTATAGCGCAGGAGAACTTCGTCTGGGACAAAACACTGTGTTGGCTGGCCACCTTCAAAATCAAAAGCGGCGAGTACAATAGGAAGGCAATTTGGTCCCTCTTTTTTTTCATGGCCGCTTTTATAAATGGCCCCTCGGATTACCGAATCACCCAACGATTGGTCTATAAAGTTACTTAAGTTCTCTGTCTCTAAACCATCTGGGATGTCAATAACGCTACATTTGTTGGACCCGCTAATGGAGTATTCAGGACTTTGAAATATATATCCATCATCAGATCCGAATCCGAGTACATCCGCAATGGACAGTGTCGAAGCCTCATAAATGACTTTTTGTTCTCTTTCAATTGCCTGCAAGTTGAGTCCTTTGCGTATAAACCGATCTTGTGGCACTAAATAGCTGGGCCGAACCTCCCAAAAAAGTGGAGTGCCTGATAGCAATGAAACCAGAGTCTTCTAACATAGCCATGATTTTTTTGGAACTAGGTAAGTAAGCAGTTGACTGTGGCAGATACTTGTAGGCAGTTTTGTCACTAAGCAAGCCACCAATGATTGGAACTGCCTTTTTGAACCATATTGCATGACCAGCCTTCATTAGCGGATTAACCGGTTCACCAACGTCAACGAGGGCAATTCTCCCTCCCGTTTTTAGAACTCGTGATGATTCCTGGAAAAATTCCGAAATATCAGTTAAATTCCTAAGGGCAAATCCACAGGTCACTCCGTCAAGAGAAGCGTTCTTAAAAGGTAAGTTTTGTGCATCACCCCTGATGAGAGGTGATGTGACTTGAGCATTTTGCAACATTCCAAGGGAAAAATCGAGGCCCATGCCCTTTAAATTTTGTTTTTCAAGTAGTCTGAGGAAATCTCCTGTTCCGCAAGCCACATCTAAAACCCGAGAACCCTCTTGCACCCCTAAGTACTTCAAAGTGATTTTCCGCCACTTTTTATCGAGGCCAAAGGTGAGGATTTGATTTAGTGACTCATATCGGGAAGCTATTTTGTCGAACATGGCCTCCACGACAGCGGCCTTTTCTTCATCTGCGGGCAAAACTGAGCCTTTGGAATTGGCTAGGGATGTTCCATCTGGTGATCTGTTTCCAAGAGGCATTAAAGGCTCCAAGTTCTTATAAAGGCAAATATGGTCATCTACTTTGATTTCTTCTTCTAGCATAGATTGAATGCAAAAGATTAAAAGCAGCAATAAAGACGGGAACAGAGATGCAATCGTCACCGCCAAGATGAAAGTTGCCGCTGTAGCCTATGAAAAAGACAGATATGGCGATGCCACCAAAATTCTCAACGAAATTCTCAAGATTAATTCCGAGAACCTTGACGCTATTGAATTACTTGGACTTTGCCACTACCGCCAGGGAAACTGGGCCCAGGCTATAGATGTTTTAGAGGAATTTACTAAAAAAAGTGGTTCTCTAAACCAATTACCAGTTGTGGCCGATTGTTTCAGAGGACTTGGCTATATAAACCAAGTGAGAAGGATTTATAAGCGTTTAGCATCTTCAAGGGCCTCCAAAGAAGTCATTGCCGAGGGCAGGATCATAATGGCGTCTGCTCTTGGAGACCAAGAGAGATATCCACAGGCAATTGAAATTTTTAACAAAGTGCCTAAAAACTCCAAAAGTCCTACTGAATCACTATTAAGGCAGTGGTATGTGCTGGCGGATCTGTATGAAAAATCAGGCGACATTCCTCGTGCTAGGGACTTATTCGCCAAGATTGCCAATTATGACCCAGAGCTTGCAGATGTAGCCGAAAGGGCAGTTGCTTTAAGCTGAGGAATAAATCCTGACCAGATAATCGGCGAAATCTGGATAAATTACTATTCCTGACCCATGGTATTGCCTGGAGTTGTTAGAATTTTTGGCGTGGGAAGAGTAACAGCCCTGGCAAATCAAAAAGGCGGCGTAGCCAAAACTACATCGACTCTATCTCTTGGTGTCGGTCTGGCCGAACTAGGAAGGCGAGTTCTGCTTATCGACCTTGATCCTCAAGCTTCACTCACATATTCGGTGGGTTTAGACCCGGATAGATTGGACGTTTCTCTTCACGACGTATTCGTAAGAAGAACGCCAGCTGAAAAAGTTATTCAGCACGTGAGACATCTCGACATTATTCCTTCAACAATTGATCTTGCAGGGTCCGAAGTGCACCTTTTGACCAGGACCGGAAGAGAACATGCACTAAAGCGAGCGCTAACTGGGATTCGGGAGAACTACGACAATATCCTGCTTGATCTTCCGCCGTCTTTAGGCGTACTGACTATAAATGGTTTAACTGCAGCGGACGATCTTTTGATTCCAGTTGCTTGTGAGACTTTAAGTCATAGGGGTGTTGGCCAGCTACTAGAGACAGTAGATGATGTTAGAGCATTTGCCAACCCTCATCTGATCGTCAGGGGAATTATTGTAACCTTGTTTGACGACCGAACGAGGCATGCCAGAGAGATTTATGAAGATCTGCCGACCCGTTACGGTTTGCATGTTTTATCCCCACCGGTGAGAAAATCAATTCGTTTCGCCGAAGCTCCTTCACTTGGTCAATCAGTCTTAGATCATTCACCGACTTCTGCCGGAGCTGAGGCATATCGCCAGATTGCCCGCCAGATCGCGGCTTTTGACAGTGATATTGAAATAGAAGGAAATAATGGTTGAACGAATTGACCCCCACGGCAAAAGAGCGCTTTATTGGAAATCAGCAGGAGATGAGGTAGTTGTGCCAAATCAAAAAGGTTCTAAGCAAAACTTGAAAGATACGGGACGAAGGGCACTTTTTTCCGATCTCAGCGGGAGTTCTAAAGAGGGAGAAAGCGGACCAATTCAGCTAGAGTGTTCCAACTGTCACGACATTAGCTACGTTGAGCTAATTGACTACATGAAAGCCCACTTCCCACTCTGGCTCTGGATTCCAGGAAAGAAATACTCCAGGTATCTTAAATGTCCGAGTTGTTCCAAACACACTTGGGTTAGGGCTCGGATTACACTACTGGCTAACGAGCTTGCTCCCAGCCAAGACTCCGAGTAACGGCATCTTTCCAAACTGAGATCTCCTTTACTCTCAATTCTTCTAAGAGGCTGGGTGAAAAAGTTTTGTCATCTTCTATAAGGGATTTGATTTCATCTAAGGAGTTCCATACGCCTTCATGAAGTCCAGCCAGCCAAGCTGCTCCACACGCTGTGGCTTCGCTATTTTTAAGCCTCACTACCTCAACTGCCGTGTAATCTGCTAGGTCTTGGAGCAAAAGATCCATGACAGATGCGCCACCATCGGCTTTTAACACTTTGATTCCTTCTTTGAAATTTGCTTTTATTGCTTCTACCACGTCAGCGCTTTGATGGGCTATTGACTCAATTGCCGCTCTTGCAAACTCGGCCTTTGTGGTGCCCCTTGTTATCCCAGTTATCAAACCCCTCGCGTTTGGGTCCCACCAAGGAGAGCCAAGTCCGGTGAATGCAGGAACAATTGTTAGGCCACCGGATGAATCCACACTTTTTGCCAATGCTTCTGTTTCACTTGCCGCTCCGATTATGCCTAGACCATCTCTTAACCACTGGATGGTTGAACCGGCTGAAAATATTGCCCCTTCTAGGGCATAGTTGACTCCACCCAATTCTCCCAAATCCCAAGCCACAGTAGTAAGGAGTTCGAAAGTTGGCAGCGGCTTGGTTTTTCCTAGGTTAATTAGCAAAAATCCGCCAGTTCCAAAAGTTATTTTGGCACTCCCTGCTTCAAAGCAAGCTTGTCCGAACAGTGCACTCTGTTGATCACCTAAAACAGCAGTAATTGGAGTGGAATTAAGAAATGCAAAGGGAGTCCCAGTTACTTCACCAAAATTAGATGCAGAAGGTTGGATGTGAGGCAGAATGTGTTGGGGAACGTCAAAAATGGCTGCGAGTTCACCTGACCAGGTTCCTTCTGAGATATCGTAAAGTAGAGTTCGTGAGGCATTTGAAGGCTCACTTACATGCCTCCCACCATCAACACCTCCGGTGAGGTTCCAAATAATCCAAGTGTCAACGGTGCCAAAAAGTGTATCTTTATCGATTGAAACGACATTATTCCTCATTAACCAGGTCAATTTAGAAGCACTGAAATAAGGATCGATTACAAGACCAGTCTTTTGGCGAATAGTTTCTTGATGGCCTTTTTCAATCAAGTCCTCACATATTGAAGTGCTCCTTCTGTCTTGCCAAACTATGGCATTGACTAAAGGTTGCCCGGTTTTCCCATTCCAAAGGACAACCGTTTCTCGCTGATTCGTGATTCCAATAGCAACTGGTCTTTCAATACCTAATTCCACCAATTCACCAAGGCATTCACATAATAGTTTCCAGATCTCCACTGGGTCTTGTTC
>JABEUL010000100.1 GCA_013044465.1 Acidimicrobiales bacterium | reverse complement strand
TCGTCCCTTGTTTGCACAGGACTTGTGGCTTCAACTTCTTTTTCTTTTTTTCCAAATTTCATGAAGACTCCTCTATCCGTTGGCTATCTGGACTTCTTTCTTGGGCCGGGAGAACTGTGCCTTCATCTTCAAATGATTTGAGTGTGGATTTATTTGTAATAAATGATAATGGGGTATCTATTTACAAGCCATCGACTGAGAGGCTCTCTCTGGTTGAGATTAAAGATGCAGATGATTATGGGAAAATAATCAAGTGGTACCGAGAAAGCCTAATCAAGATTTCAGATAAACGCCCCGACGTCTCTTGGCCATCTTCCCCAGAAGGGACAAAAATAGTTAACGCAACCGGACCTGGCCAATATAACTTGAATCGGCCAGGAAGCACATGGTTGCTTCCTGTGGGAGATGTTGGTTTGGAGTGGTTTAACCAGCTTCTTAGTTCGTATGAATGGTCCGGTTTTTACCTAATGGATCCAGACACAAATGAACCTGCAGGATGTGCAGACTGGATCAGACCGGGATTTTTGGAAGTTGGGTTTCCAATTCCGGCATTTGATGAGTTGGCATTAATGCTTCACGCAGGCCAGGCTGGAGCAATTGTTCAAAATATTCGGCTTGCCAGTGAAGCACTCGGAATAGGTGCATGGATGACAGGTAGTTATGCTGACGATTTAGTTCTCGGCGCATATCCAGAAGTTGCTAAAGGGCTTGGGTTCAATTTCATTAGTCGAGAAGGAACCCTCAATCCATCGACTACTACTACTTGTATTGGTTTAAAAGGGGTCAAAGAAGCTGTTGCCGTGCCAACTCCTAGATTTAAAGATGCAGAGGCAGCCGTGAGGTATGTAGCTGATCTGCGCAACAACAGTGCCACTCCATTCTCAGCAAGTGGACCTTGGAAAAATGGCTTGCGAGGGCCCTACGAGGCTGAAACCATGGAGTCCATAAAGCAAAATCCAAGAAGTTACGTGGCGGACTGGGCGGTCGAGGCCGCTATTGCAACTGTTGATTACATCGTCAAAAAATACGGTTGTGCTCCTGCCTACATCTCTCCGATGAGGGCAAAACTCTCAGTCCAAGTGCACCATGTAGACCCCAATTTCTACCGTCGCTATCAAGGAATAAGCGGTGAGCCTTATGCATTGACAGATAGTATTTTAAATCATTTTCCACTTTGGCATCCAGGACATAATGACCCAGCACAAAATAACAATAATCAATAAAAAGGAGGATATAAATGACTTCCACTTGGGTTAGTGTATTGGCATCATATTTACATCTTTTGGCAGTAGCTGTCTATTTGGGCGGCTCGGTGGCAATGGAGTTCGTACTTGGTCCCGCGCAAAAATTTATTCCCCCGGCCCAAGCCCAGGTAATGGGGCAGAAATCTGCTGATAGATTTTTGACTTTGGTATGGGGCTCACTTGCTCTATTTCCAATTAGTGGAATGCTTTTGTTGTTTTCTACGTCAAATCAAAGCCAAGTAAGCGGAGACAAGTTTTTCACCACAACATATGGCAGAACTCTATTTGGAATGATATTTCTCTGGTGCGTCTTAGTAATTAATGGCGTAATTATAACTTTTGTTTTGCGGCCAAGATTGAACCAAAAAGCAAGCGGAAAAGGTGGCGGATCAAACGTTTCAGCTAACTTAGAGAGAGCAGGGAAAGCTGCTAGATGGGTAAGTATTATTACCCGGATAGATCTGGGAGTAGCCGTATTCATAGTGCTTTTAGGTGCGTCCATGGCATATGGGAACGGACTGATTTAGTGAAAGTCTTCCTGTTGTTTGTTTTTGGACTCGGCTGGTCGGTCTATCTTGGTGGCGCTTTGGTGATGGCATGGGTTTGGAGACCACTTCAAAAGGGGTTGCCACCTGGACAAACGGGCATTTTGTGTTTGAAGATGGGGCGCATCTACAAATACTTGGCACTTGTCTCACTTGGTTTGGTGGCAGTTTCTTGGGCGATCCTTGGTCTGATTGATCACCACGGAGTATTGATCGGCAGTAATGGGGTATTTGAGGTAGGGGTTTCGGGACTTTTAAGAGGAATAATTGGCGCCGCAGTATGGTTGGCCTTGGTAGGGTTCGTTTTGTTTATGGGAGTTTTTCTTCATCCAAGTTCTCATGTGAGAGCAGAGACCAACCAAGGAGAAGCCGGACGGGAAAAAATGAAAGAGATGAGGCTCAAGTCAATTTCAAGAATGAATAAAGTACTAAAAGCTGAGTTGGCAACCGCCCTTGTTGCAACTCTTATTATGGCGCTGTCAAGTGCGACAGTTATTCCAGGAGGCCACTAATGCCTAAAACTATTGCTACTACTCCAAGTTGGTACTGGCCTGACGGAGTCCCTAGAGTTCTAGGGACTCCACCTTACTTTGTCGAAGAGGCTGTTGTCGAGAGATGGCTAAAGCACTCACCTGAAATATCCTTGTTAGGAAGTATCTCCAAAGTATTAAGTGCTCGTGAGCTCGCTGAACAAATAGAAGCTATCGCAGGGAATCTAAATATTCTTGCCTCTTCATCTGACCAATTGCTGGCTGTTGTTGCTGGCCCAACTCTTGATGGTGCAGTTTTAACCTTAGGGGCAATTGCTTCGTCTCTAAAAGTTCTCTTGATCCCCAGTGAGGGAGATATCAAATCATTTTCAAATGACAGAGATCTTAAATTTGTTTGCGATGAAATTGGTGCGGAGATTCTTTCGAATTTGGGAATTAACGCCACTAACGTAAATTCCTTAAAGGATCCAATAGGTCAAGACCAGGCTAAACTAGCAATTTCTCGAAATCTTAACGATGCGGTTATCGGATTGCCATTTGATAAAGGAGTTGCGTGGCACAGTCACCGTTCGGTTTTGGCTGGTGCTATCTCAATGCAGGCTTTTTATTCAAGCGAACAAGAGTCGACTTGGGCAATTACATACTCTCCTTGTAGTTGGCAAGGATTAGTTGGCATGATAACTGCACTTTTAAATGGTAGTACTTGCTATTTCACGCCAAGTGGACAGGCAGGGAAAGAACTGGGGGAGATGATTTCGCCTAGATGGCTATTTAGCTCAATAGAAGACGCACTAGATACTTGGGTGAGTGGTGGACGGAAAAAGAAAAGCAACTACACCACCGGTCAGTCTGCCATTGTTGGCATTAACGGGGTATTCAGCTCAGATGCAAGGCGTGATATTGACAATTCAGTTGGCTCAGCTTTAACTCTCCTGGGAAGCCCGGTCACGTTTGCGATGCTTGGCGCCCACCCCAGCTGGTACTTAGATGAGGCCGCGGGCATAGCACTTCCCAATATGCACGTAACTCCAGCTGATCCAGACAACGGTGAGCCGATCACTACTCTTTGGGAACTTATAGATGAAGCAATGATCTCAGCATGGGCTCCGTCTTTGGCGCCATCTCTTGAAGGCGAAGCTGTAGACCGCCTAAGTGGAAAGCGATATTTAACCGGAGTACTTGCGGCATCAGATCCAAACGGCATGCTTTATGTTCTTGACGATTGATTAGCATGGAACTCTCTAGTTTGCGAGAAGGTAGTGATATATACCCGTGCCAACTAGATAATAGACTCACATTGTGCTTATTGGCACATTTCTGATAAAGAGATGAGTAAAATATGACGGATTCGAATGGCTCCCTACTTGTCATGGCCAAGCCAATTGGTTCGACCTGTAACTTAAAGTGCCGCTACTGCTATTACTTGGATAAAAAAAGTCTGTTTCCTAATCGAAAACACTTTAAGATGACAGATTCAGTACTAGAGAACTTAATAAAGAACATGGTTGAATCCAATATGGGGACAACTCTCCATTTTGTCTGGCATGGGGGGGAGCCGACGTTGATGGGAATACCCTTTTATGAAGAGGTTGTACGATTGCAACATAAACTTGTGCCGAATGATTGGAAGGTTATTAATTCCCTACAGACTAACGGAACGCTCTTGAATAAAGAGTGGGCAAAGTTTCTAGCCTCCGAGAAATTCGAAGTAGGGCTGAGTATAGACGGAAATTTTCGGCTCCACGACCAGATAAGAGTAGATAAAGCGGGAAGATCAACTCATAGAAGGGTCATTGGGGGACTAAACCATCTGAGGGAAGAGGGGATAGACCCCGACATTTTATGCACACTGACATCAAATAGCACTGGCCATCCCATCGAGATATATGAGTACTTCTTAGACCAAAAGGTTAGGTGGCTCCAGTTCCTTCCAGTTGTTATCATACGCGATGATAATTCCGTAGATCCAATTAGTGTTCAAGGCCCTTCCTATGGTGCATTTCTAAACAAGATTTTTGACAGATGGGTCCGCCGCGACTTGGAAAAGATTGAAATTCAGACATTTGTTGAGTCACTTCTGGCATTTTCGGGAAATGGGAACAGCCTCTGCATCCACTCACCTACATGTGGGAATGCACTAGTTGTCGAGCACGAAGGAAGTGTTTTTAGCTGCGATCATTATGTAGAGCCTGAGTATCATTTAGGCAATATTGATGCCATTCCTATCAGGGAAATGCTTATGAGTGATTTTCAAGTGGACTTTGGCAAGGACAAGGCCGTAAACTTATCCACCCAATGCCAGGGCTGTAAGTACCTATTTGCATGCAATGGAGGTTGCCCAAAGCATCGGATTAAAAACTCAGATAACTCTGCACAAAACATTCTTTGCGAGGGATATTTTGCCTACTTTGATCACGCTGCACCATATCTAAAACGCATGGTCGAATTAGCAAGGACTAGAGGAAGTCTTAAATATATTATGGAAGAGATCAAAATATCCGAGATACTCAAGACTGGCGAAAATAAAATTGGCCGCAATGATCCATGTCCTTGCGGAAGTCAAAAACTCTATAAAAAGTGCTGTATGACGCTTTAGAGAAACTAGGTTACCTGTAATTGTCGATTATCTATTTCAATAGATGCTTTCCAAGTTTTCCAATTAGAAACAGCCAGTGTAATGATAAATAACAATGGTGGCATTATTGCAATTAACTGGGCTAAGAGGAAAAATTTAGTCATAAACTGCTCTCCCCATGCGCCATTTGTAGCGTTGTATATAAGTGCCGTCACAAATGACCAGAACAGATAAAGCATGTATCCTCTGTTGCAAATAAGCACGATAAGAAAAAAAGTGATCGAGATAGGCATCAAGTAATAGGCAAATACTTCAACTTCGAAAAATACTCGCCAAATCGCACTCGCGCAAAGTAGAATTACGACTGCTTCAGTGTTTTTAAAGACATTGGGCAATTTCATTTTGAAAACAATTGCGAACACTCCGGCAAATATGACTGGAAGACCCCTTGAAGCAAGAGCTGCGTGAGAACCAAAGATTCCTTTCAAATACGACATGATAGAAGGTGCATTAATAAGGAAGGTTAATGCATCGTGACCAGCAAAGATCTTGATAGAACTTGGAAGGGTGATCAGAAACGGAGAGAGAATAAGCGCTGAGATAAATACTGCGGCTAATGTAAACTTTATTCTGGCCTTGCCTGGAATGAGGACAAATAAGACTAGAAGAAAGGGAACGGCAATAAGTTTGCTATCTAATGCTAGTCCTGCAAATATGCCAGATAGTATCCACTTCTCCCTAAGCATTGCCCCAGTTGAAATCAAAACGAGACCAATAGCCAAGACATCTTCAGGGTGGAAAAATATGGAGATCGATGCGGCAAAAAAAGGCATTAACGATAGCCCAAAAAGAGCATAAATCAGAAACCAAGTATTTTTTCGAGCACTTTTTTGCAACACGTATATAAGTCCAAATGCAACCACCAACCAAGTAACGAATGCTGTATCAGAGACAATATGGCTCGCCAAGTTGTCAGAAAGGCTGATTTGGGGATTGGGATTGGCACATACTGTGGAGTCAACTTCAAATAACTGTGAAATGTCTTGGGAAGAAGTAAACGTCCTGAGAGACAAAGCTAAGATAAGTGGGTACAGGGGATTTGCATCATTTATGATCGAGCCGTCATAGGCGCATGACAGCTTGCCTTGTGCAATGGCTACTGCTGGATTTGTAGTCTGTGGAAAGTCTCGATTATAAGTAACGCCGTATGCACCAGTATTTCGGATGATCACGACGAGAATAAATGCCAGGATAACAGATAAAGCAATAATTTTCTTGCTGGGAGTTTTCATGGAGAAGTCGACAAAACTTTCCCTTAAGGGATTTTGAAAACTCTCTTTGTGCGAACTTGACAAGGTCATTTGCTTATACATTACTGGCCCAGGTCAGCATGAAACATGAGATCTGTAAATGACTACGTCACCAGCGGCTTATCTGGCTCTGTTTCGCCAGCGACTAAGAGGTGTAGGCGCGTATAAAAAACTACTACCATGAGCCAAGTGAGAGCGGCAAGTGCCAAATGTGTGTCTGCTAGGGCTTCTTCTGCTTTCGTAATTGCGCTAAGGGCGCCCGCAGTCGCCGCTAGAGTGATGGCGGCAAATACTCCAAAGGCATATTTATTCCACCAATCTGAGTTTCCATAACGCCTCCAGGTCGAAACTGCCATTCCAATGAGTGAAGCACCAGCCAAAACCCCAATGGACCGGTGAATGTAGTGCAGTATTAATAGATGAAAAGGCGGACCGCTTTCACAAATTGGCCACCAATAACAGGCCTTTTCTGCTCCGCCGTTTACTATTAGGCTTCCAGAAAACATCATAATGAAGGTGAAAAAAAGGCTCAGATGTGCCCAAACCTTAACGGTTGAGGGCAAATGGATTAAGGTTGCTTCCTTGTGAATTGAAACTATCCAAGTAGCAGACACTATGCCCAAAAAAGCCATAGCTGTTAAGAGGTGGGCTGCAACTGTCCAAGGAGCATTTTTTGTAAATACGGTTACAGCGCCCAGAACGACTTGGAATAAAACTACGGCAAGAGAAATGGCCGATAATTTGAAGATTAAGTGCTTTTTGCCAAGTTTCGCAGCTTGCCACAGTGTCGTGAATGCAAATATTGTCACAACAGTTGCTAAATAGCGATGCGACTGCTCGATTAAGGCGTGTGGCCTATCTACAGGACCAAGCTGCCCGTAACACAGAGGCCACCCAGGACATCCTGTGCCAGAATCAGTCACTCTGACGGTTGATCCCAAAACTATTAGCAAGTAGGTCGATATCATAAGTGCAGTCGCGTTTGCCACTAGCTTATTTTTCATTTACATCTCCAATTGAGAGTTCTCTGTGTCAAAACACACAGAGATGGTTTTTAAGTTTTTGAAATATTGGGGAAAACAGTTCGTTAAATAAAAGAATTAGCCACCTGAGACCGGAGGCAGCACGGCAACTTCGTCCAAGTCCCCGACACTTGCATCTGGGTCAGTTTGCTCACCATTAAGCCAGATAGCAGAAACTCCTAATAAGTCTTTAAATTGCTTACCAAACATAGATTCAGCCTTGTTTAGAACTTCTAGAACGTTTGAAGCTTCAATATGTACCTCTTTTAGGTTACATACTGTCCTAGCGGGTCCAAATAGTCTCAATATTGCCAAAACTATCCGCCCACCATAGATATTGTTCTATTGGGTCTGACAAAGCCAGGCTCATCAGTGCCATGTCCCATTTTCTTGCCCCACACGCACTCCCTTATAGCCTGCTCGACTTTTTTTCTGCTATCTGGGGCCGATAAGAGCTGACGGACATGAGTTTCCTCAATAGAAAACAAGCAGTTGCGAAAAGCGCCGTCGGAGGTGAGTCTGAGGCGATTGCAGTCTCCACAAAAAGGCGCCGTCATAGATGCAACAACACCAATCTCTCCGCCTCCGTCTAAATACCTGTATGACTTAGCTGGAGCACTATTTGCAAGCCCCTCCAGAGAGGCGGGACCTATGGGCCAGTACTCATTAATGGTTTCGACAACACTATCGGCTGGCACAATCTTGTCTTGGCTCCACTGGCCTGAGGCATCAAGTGGCATAAACTCGATAAAGCGAACGATAACACCGTTTTCTCGACCGTAACGGGCAAAGTCTAAGATCTCATTCTCATTTTGTCCTTTCATAAGAACTACATTGACTTTGATGGGAGATAGCCCCACACGTTTGGCGACCCTGATTGCATTTAGAACTTTAGTCAAGTCACCGCGTCGGCGAATGCTAGCGAATTTTTGCTCATCTAGAGAGTCGATACTTATATTCACCCTTTTAAGACCGGCGTCCTTTAGCTTTTCCGCCATGGATTCCAGGTACATCCCATTTGTGGTCATGGAAAGGTCCTCAAATCCAACGGCACTCAGCATGGAAATAAGCGTCTCTACGCCCTTTCTCACAAGCGGCTCACCGCCAGTGATTCGCACGCTTCTTACTCCTAGGTCAAATGAGATAGAGGCAATTTCGGCAATCTCTTCTAGTTTCAAGACATCTTGGCGCGGAAGCGTTGGAACGCCTTCTTCTGGCATGCAGTAAATACACCTCAAGTTGCAACGGTCTGTAATCGAAATTCTAAGATCAGTATGTATCCGACCAAACCTGTCAATTAAAGGGCCATTACTTGGCATATCACCTGCAGTTGGTTTATTTGAATACCTCACTTTAGGGTCGTTTAGTCGGATAATCGATGAGTTAATAATCATTCAATGGACTCCCAATCGAGTAATTCAATTTTTACTCTATCGCCAACTTTTATTCCAATTCCATCTTCTAGGTAAATCAAAGCATTTGAATATGCCATTGCCGAGAGTTGATGCGAACCCTGCTTGGTGGATCTGGAAACTCTAAGCTCCCCCTGGTCGTCAAAGGCTACTCTTGCTCTATCTATGTGTAGTTTTCCGTCAATATGACGGGGGAAGTCTTCATCTGCTATCCCAGTCCACGTTGGAATTATTTGCGGTTCAATCCCCATCAGCTTTCTTATCAAGGGTCTAGCAAACATTCGAAAACTAATTAAAGCGGCAACCGGATTTCCAGGCAAGCCTAAAATCGGGGTAGATGAATTAGAAAGTATGCCATACGCTAGTGGTTTGCCAGGCTTTACCATGACTTTCATCCATTTTGCACTTGACCCGCAAAGATCGGCAATTATCTCAGATATAAAGTCAGCATCGCCTACACTTGCCCCACCTGAAGTGAGAATCAAGTCGCATTTTCGACCAGCTTCAGTAATGTGTTCCCGAAGAGCATGGAGGTCGTCTTTAATAAGTCCTAGGTCCACAGGTTCTGCGCCAATTTCTTTTAGTGCAGCAATCAAAGAATACCGGTTTGAGTCCCAAATTTTCCCGTCGAGGGAAGGATCTCCAATCTCGCTTAATTCATCTCCAGTTGAAAGTACTCCGACAATGGGTCTCCTGATAACTTCTACCTTGCCTATTCCAATGCTTGCCAGAACGCCAATGTGAGTAGAGGTAACTTTTGTATTTTTCTCGAAGAGGACCGAACCCTCGGAAATATCTTCACCTATCTGTCTGACATTATCGCCTTTACTGACTACTGCTTCTATAACAACAGTTTCACAAACAGAGGATGCCTGATGAGTCAACTCCTGGATGCACACCGCATCGCTTCCTTTAGGGATTGGGGCTCCAGTCATGATTCTCTGACAGGTTCCAGGCATCAATGTTTCACCAGGGGGCATACCAGCATAGGTAATACCGGCTATTTGTAACCGAGTTCCGGGTTCTTTGGTATCACTTGAATTCAGAGCATAGCCATCCATTGCAGAATTGACAAACGCTGGTACATTGCAGCAAGAAATAATATCTTTTGCAAGAACCAAGCCAAGTGATTCTAAGAGTGGAACAGTTTCACTGGATAAGGGCACATGACCATCCAACACAATAGAGCGAGCGTCTTCAAGGGAGATCATGATGGAAAGGTACCTCGATCATCACTATCAAGATCAACAAATTGGTGTGCATTTGAGCCCCATTCGCCACCGTCTAAGAAGTGTTCATATTTCCAGATAGGAACGGATTTCTTGATTGTATCTATACACCACCTTGATGCCAGGTAGGCTACATCTCTATGGGCTGCACTGATTCCAACAACTACTGAAGACTCTCCAATTTGCAAGGTTCCAAGCCTATGGAGCAGGGCAATTCTGTCGATTCCGACAAAGTCTTTTCTGCAGTGTTTTTCAACGGCATGCAATCTCGGGCCCACCTGACCAAGATGTGCCTCGTAGGAAACGGAACCTACATCTTCTCTTCCCTCTGAGTGATTTCTAACATTCCCACTAAATACCAAGACGGCTCCACTTGTTGGAATGTTTAGCCAGTCATATACTTCTCTCTGATCAAGAGACTCATGAGTAATCTCAATCCAGGAATCTTCGTCAAGAGACTTAAAATCAGCCATATCTACACCTACTAGCCTAAAGCCTTTATGTAAGTAGAGGGGCCAGAAATTTGACTTTTTGTGGCTATGGATAGTTTTTCTGCATTTACGATGCACATCTCTAGATCCAGGGGAGTATCAATATCACTTAATACAACTTCTCCGCCAAGTCTGCTAATTAAATCTGGGTTCCCTATTATCACTCCATCGGCTTCTGGAAACCACCTAAGTGAGCGCTCGCCAGTTTCAAACCTTGCAATAGCTTCATCTAGAGCCTCGCTCGACCATCTGGCACATAGAGGTTGGGTTTTCCCTGCAAGTAGCGGGACCACACTTTTATTGCCTTCATGAGTAGCTAGATAATTTAATAACTCATAATTTATAAGCGGAAGATCACATGCTGCTACAAGAACAGGACCCTGGTATCCCATTGATTGCAAATACTCCCAACCCCTTGCAATTGCATTAAGAGGACCGCTCCCACTTCCTGTTTCTTCGATTGAATCAAGCCCTGAATATCCAGGTCCGACTTCAACTTGTACACTCGTAACTTTTGAAAGTTGTTTAGCAACCAATTTTGAAGAAGAAGTACCGTTTATTTTTATTAGAGCTTTGTTTCGACCCATTCTGCGACTGGCTCCACCAGTGAGCAGCAATCCGGCGGGCATGGCATTAAAGCCGTTGTTCAGAAGATCTGCGGTATCAATTTTGTGATTACTTGGAGTAGGTGTTACTCGAAGTTCACTTTTTCGGGACATCTGTTAATTATCCCTTTAGCAGGACTAATGATGGTAGGGGCAAAAGTCCTACGAGCCCATAAAGACTTCTAAATTCTCCGATTGGGACTAAAGACCCTACTTAACCTACCTACTGGTAGGTAGGTTTGATGGATGAGCTTAACCGCAGAACTTTCAAATGAATTCCAATCTAAAGCCGTGGCCACAGACCTGCCAAAAATAATCCAAGGAGGGATGGGAGTTGGCATATCGAGGTGGCAGCTGGCAAGAGCTGTCGGTCAATTAGGGTGTCTGGGCGTAGTGTCAGGAACAGCCATTGAAGTAGTTCACGCTAGAACTCTCGGCTTAGGTGATCCGGGAGGACACCTCCAGAGAGCCTATGCTAACTTTCCAGATCAAGAACTGGTGCAACGAGTCTTAGGCCGCTGGTATATAAAAGGCGGGAAATCTCCTAAAGCGAGGTTCAAAAGCGTTCCAATGTTTAAAGTCGAGTCTTCAAAGTGGCTACTTGAACTCACGGTACTAGCAAATTTTGGTGAAGTGTGGTTAGCCAAAGAGGATAATCCTAGCCCAGTTGGGATAAATTACCTGGAAAAAATCCACATCCCAACAGCTCCTTCAATCTATGGCGCAATATTGGGAGGAGTTGACGCTGTGACAATGGGAGCGGGCATACCAGCGAAAATCCCAGACTTAATACGCTCGCTTTCAAGAGGAAAACCCGTAAGCTACTCTGTCCCAGTTGAGGGAAGTGACTCTGAATTTGCCAGGGTTAATTTTGACCCCAGCAAAATTGTCTCTACTTCGCCAAAGAATCTAAGGATGCCAGCATTTCTAGCCATAGTGTCTTCGCATGTGTTGGCAATATATTTAGCAAAGGACCAAGAGACTATTCCAGATGGATTTATCGTCGAAGCGCCAAGTGCTGGAGGTCACAATGCACCACCTAGAGGTCGACTTTCCCTAGATGATGCAGGTCAACCTATATATGGCGAGCGAGATAATCCTGACTTAAAAAAGATCAAAGAACTGGGCCTTCCGTTTTGGCTGGCTGGCACAAGGGCTTCACCAGAAGCAATTGCCGAGTCACTAGAACAAGGTGCCAGAGGTGTCCAAATCGGAACAGCATTTGCTCTATGTAAGGAATCGGGTATGGAGCCAGATCTGCGACATAAGCTTTTTATGAAAGCAGTCGAAGGCGATCTCACTGTTATGACCGATCCAGTTGCCTCGCCAAGTGGATATCCATTTAAAGTCGCCAACATGGAAGGCACTTTGTCTGAAGATGAAGTATTAAACGCCAGGGATAGAAAGTGCGATCTGGGCTACCTTAGAGTTTTAGCAAGGGCAGAAAGCGGCGTACTGGTGATGAGATGTCCAAGCGAAGAGGAACAGCTATATATTGCTAAAGGTGGAGCAATCGAAAATACTGTCGGTCGAAAATGTTTATGCAATGGTCTTTTGGCAACAGCTGGATTTGCCCAAACCAGAGAGATCTCCGGGGGGACCTATGTAGAGCCACCAATTGTTACCATCGGAGACGACGTAGTTAGGATTGCAAAAACAATAGGGGGAGAAACGGATTCAGATGGAAATGGCGAAGTCTATTGTGCAAGCGACTTGGTCAAGTACCTGCTAAGTCAGCCTAATCAGGAAAAGTAACAGCCTATTTTACTGGCACTTCCGCCATTTACGTGATGCTAGATAAATTCTGGCGGCGCAACCTACACTTTTACAACAGAAGCACCCTTAGGAT
>JABEUL010000099.1 GCA_013044465.1 Acidimicrobiales bacterium | reverse complement strand
CATCTAAATATCTTAAAGAGGCAAATTTAGATGATCCTAAGACCCAAGAGTGCAATCCAAGCAGGCTGGAACCATGGGATGATGATCATTTGCATGCTTTTTCATACAATGATATTGAGAGAATCTTGTACGAAAACGTTGGCGAAGGTATGTATGCATGACAACATATGTAATTATTTTGACCAGCAACATCATATCAAACTAAACACGAATTATTCCATTTGCCCATTGAAATTTATTAAAAAGTCGATAATGACTGGCTAATAGCTGGAAATCTGCCAAGCGCACCAACGCAAGTAAGATGCGCATTGTGGCTGAAAAGTTATTTTCACAACTACGGCGACTATTCACCAAACAGCGAGAATGTTCATATTTCCCTTGTTCAAGTGAAAGATCTCTACAATGATTATACCAATGAAATGGAGTCCACTGGTCAATTAATTGTTGGCTATCCTCGATTCACGGAATTATGGAAAGTGATTTTCCCTTACTGCAATCGCAGGCAACGTAGCACAATCCCCGGCAAGTGCAAAACGTGCTTTGAGATAGATCGTCAGCGACGTTTGACGAAAGACAAGATTGTCTTGGAAATGCTCAAAGATGCCCATGAGATGCACAGAACTTGTTTCTTCCAGCTTGAACGAATGGCTTACAAAACCCGTATTAAAGAGGTCGAGACTGTGGAAAATCAAAACAATCCTACGATTTGCAGTCTTATTATAGATGGCATGGATCAGAACGGAACAAAATGCCCATACTTAGGTAGCCAAGCTCAATTTAATAACCCGCTAAAGCAGTACTTTACTGGTGTCAAAGAACATGGACAAGGTCTAACGCTTTATCGAACTATTGAAACAGTAAAAAAAGGCGCCGATCTAACCATTCATTGCATTCTGAGGACAATTGAAAATTGGAAAAATCGCAACAACTTCTGCTTTCCAGAAAAGATTTATTTTTAAGCCGATGGAGGATCAGAGAACGCTAATAAGTACTTGCTTGGGATGTTGGAATTATTGGTTGCAAAACGAGTAGCCAAAGAGGTGCTATGCGATAAATTTACCTTTGCACTGCTATTTTTGATATGCCCGTTAACAGTTGCACATCATTCATATAGATTTGGTTTTCTCGCTTGCCAACAGGGCACTCTCATGATGATGATGACGCGGCATTTTCTGCTGTAGCAAAGTGCTGCGAGGGTCATACCATTGAAACGGTAGACAAATATAAAACACTCATAGAGGATAAGCTTGGAAAGAGTCGGTTGAAAGTTTCTATCGAAGATGTTATGATTATACCAGCGTACTCTCAATTTCTTGAAGACAGCATCGGTGAGCTAAAACATTTGCATAAAGAAGAGGAAACGCAACATCAGTGGTTATTTGCTGCTGTAGAACCTTCTTTGAACTTTCCGCATGGTGTGAAGGTGACGTATCGTGCGTATTGTTCGGAGAAAGTAATTGAGCTGAACTTACACCCTAAAGAGCAATGCGTCACTCCAATGGGAATAATAACTGGTCTTGAGCCGACCACGGTTCATGTTAGGTGGTATCCTAGCAAAGATTGTGATCCGAGTCGACCTGGCGTTGAAGGAGCATATTTGCTTAAAAAGATTCCGTCTGGAGTAAAAAACGAGAGCGGTGCATTGACCTTGCCGGCCCATCCATTAGCTCCTGAAACAAGGGAGCGCATCTTTAGTTGTTTGTCTGAAGTTCGCACGTTTTTCAGGTATGAAAATCACAAGACCATACGTGAATCATGGGATCGCTGGGCACAGCTTTGGTCCCCAGAAAGTGATGAAATTAATGATTACTTGTCCCAGTTAAATCGAAACGGCATTTTTTACAAAATACCGCTCAAGCTGATGATTCTTGATGTTAACTACATTCTACCACCGTCGTCAAATTGGAGGACAAAGATAAAAGATGCAGACGAACTTAATGCACATTTTTCTTACCCTTCAGTACTTGCGGCTTCCATGAACTCTGTCCTTACCCAATTCAACCCTCGACCAGCGCAACCAAGACTTTATGTTACAACTGATGACCAATTGGAAGCAAATATTGCTTCTTTTAATACTAAAGTTCAGGGTTACTACCTGAATACACTACTTGATATGACAAAAAAGGACATCGATGCGAAGGCCAAATACATGATCGATTACAATGGTGAAGCTTTGAGTTTAACAGGTATATTTAATTTAGCATAGTACAATATGAAGATTATATGTGCTAGCAATTTAATTTATTGTTGTCTCCATTCAGGAACTAAACAAGATCTCGTGAATAGAATTAAAAGAGCTAATGGGCTATTCGTTAAAGTACTACATTACAATATTTCAAGTTTGCATCAACCTTACCTTCAAAATTACCGAAATTATCGCAAAATGAAAACCGATGGAACTCTTGAAAAAACTGTCGTAACCATTGGGTGCGTGAAAGTAAAACAAAAGTTGTTGCTGAATCTTCGAGTGGGATTTGCTATTAGTGCCGAACTGATGAGCGTATTCGTAGAATTGCTAAGGAGAAGGAACAGCGAAATTGCACAAGCTTATGCCTCAAGGTTTACAGACGAGCCTAATTTGCCGCCTAGGAAAACTTCCGTCTTTTGTGATCCAAGTAATGTACTTCAACTGCTTTCACACCCAAATACCACTGATAAGTGTTCAATATTTGGCGCACAGCCAACGGACATCTTTCGGGATATTTTTGCCTTATATTTACCGTTCTGTAATAATGACTGCTGGTCACTGCTGGTTATTTTTACTGAGCAGCGTAAGATTTACTATGTGAATCCAATGGTGCCCAATTTCTCGCCGTTTAGTGCTGATGAATTGTCATACTTTGAAAATGCCGTTAATTCCTTCTTTTTTTCGCAAAATATTCTTTTGCCAAACGATTCCAGATTTACTTGCGAAGAATATCCTTACCAATATTATGAGACCGCATCCGAAAAGGTTGATACTGGAGTTTACCTGTTCCTCATTATGTACTTTATTTGTGAAACTTGCCCGATCTCATTCCAACAGCAAGAGATTTCTGGATTTCGAACTGCTATCACCCACTGGATTATAAGTGCTAGACTCCCAATCTAACTAACAATCTTACCGGCGGGGCAGTGTTCCTGGTGCAGGCATGACATAGTGTGCTGCAGGCGAGCGGGGCCGATTGGACACTCCAGGACAGCGGATTCACCGTCAATGCAGCT
>JABEUL010000098.1 GCA_013044465.1 Acidimicrobiales bacterium | reverse complement strand
TCGCAATGCATTTGGCAGCGTAGATGTAATCGTCGATGTTGAAGGTTTTGAAGTCACTTCCTTGACGAATGTGACTGCATATGCTTATTCACCCGTGGCTCCTGTTAGATTGCTAGATACCAGAAATGGAAGCGGACCGGTTTCGAGTCCGAATCAGATAAGCACTTCAATTCCAGTATCTATTGGAGGAAATGGCAGCTACAGTCCATACGATCCGGTTTACCCAGATTCGCTTTTCGAAATCAATGTAACAGTCACTGATACCAAGTCAGCTGGTTGGCTTAGGGTTTCTGATTCATGTGACAGCAATTTATCAAGTGGATATCCAAATCCATATGGACCCCCCAATCAGGTATTTAACACTTCCAACCTAAATTGGGAAGCAGGTGATACGATTGCAAATCGTGCAATTGTAGGTTCCTGTGGGAACATAACAGTTACGATGGGCCAGGGTTCTGCTGATGTCATAATTGATTTGGAAGGCATATATCAAACGCCAACAAATCTATACTCCTCCGATGATCTTGGTGGCACAAATCGGCTCGGAAACATCCTCATATCAGCAAATGCGGTCTATACCCAAAACGGGGGGACTTTTAGCTCTGCACCCCTCACCTTTACCCAAGCGATGAATAATGAGAACATTAATCTAGGTATCAACTTTGTTGGACCAGATGTTCTTTCAGCTTCGCCGTCGATAGTGTCATCTGACGCCATAGCCTGCGGGGTAAATGGAGACAGCTGTTCAATTGCGGAATTTGTCTATTATGACTCTCTCAGGCTTCAGTGCGACTATTTAGCCGTCATTAAATCACTCCCTTCTAATCAAACAGTGTTTGGAAGCATTCCTCCATCTCCAGGAAATTATTATGGTGAGGAACCTCCACAAAGCCAAGGGGCGGGCTGCGACATAAACAACGCCTCAAATATTGATCTCCAATCCATTCCAGGGAATTTGTGGTCAGGTCTGTACGAATTGGGAATACCTATCCCGAAATTAGTCTCATCGCCAGCACAAATTGAAAACGACGTTGTGAGTGCGGCCAACCAAGTTTTTAGCTTGGACGCAGGAAGCTTTGGCAACGGAGTGTCAACTATTACATCTCAGCTGGATTCAGTAAGTTCGCTCAACTTCTTAAATGGTTCGTATTCCAATCTTCCATCCGATGTTGAAGTTGCAACGACCGATTGCAATGGTTCAAGTGCCTGTAAAGTTGCGTATTTTACTTGGAGTGATCCAATATCAAATCAATGTGATTATTTAGTTGACAGTCAAGACCCGAACTTTCAGGGGCCGGTATTGGGATTTACTCCCACTGGAGTTGGACTCACAGCCAATATAGGCTACAACTCACCTAACGGTTGTTCACTAGCCGGGAGCCCAGCTAACAACTGGGTAAACCATATGACATTTTTCCCTTCCGGAATTGCAGATCCAGATAATTTTGTTCAACAGGATTCAACCAGGATTTACGATTCACGAACTCTTTCTGGAAATTCTCCGTCAACTATTACAATAAGTGCCTCCACCTTGGCTAAGGCGATTGCACCCGAAGATCTTTCTGCGGTAAAAGATGTATTGGTCAACTTAACCATCACTACGCCGTCAACGTCTCCAGGATTTGTTTCGGTTGGCCCAAACACGCCTTCAACATCGACCTCAGTTCTCAACTACGCTCCAGGTCAAACCATTGCCAATACTGTTACGGTTCCACTCAGTGCGAATGGCACATTTACGGTCACACTAAATGGGGCTTCTCCCCCCGAATTGATTATAGATCTGGAAGGATATTATATTCAACTTGGTCGACCACCGGTTCTAGATCCAATTTCAGGCTACAATGCCAGCTTGGTAGGCACTGTAAACAATATTTACACTTCGAATAGCAATCTGATTCCTTCGAACGTTCAGAGTATTCTCCAGCAGACCTTCCAAAAACCAGAGACTTTTATCTTCACGTCTTCGTCGCCAGTGGATTATGGTTCCATTTCAGTATTACCCGATCCTTCTGGGAAATGGATAGTGTTATCTTCAAGAGACCCTTTTGGAGGCTGCAGCGCAATGTTGATTGTTGAAGCTACCCCAACTGGATCAACTCCGTGGGGCGAAGCCAGTCCGGGGATCTATTACTCCACTTCTGACTCTCAAATTAATGGATGTATAGCAAGTACGACTGCATTTAGTTAAGAATTTAGAAAAGAGTTCGGATCAGCCCCGCTTGATCAGCTACTTGTTTTAGCAAAAAAGTAGCTGAAAGTTTATAAGTGTTTGAGACCACATTTTATTAAGAATAACCACTCAAATCCCGCTATTTATTAAGAATCTATCTTCTGCAGTAACTAGCGGGAATATAAAATAATTTTAGACTGAACTTTCTTCAATTTTATTAATTGTTTTTCCCTAACGTCAGCCATTATTCGCCTCATCATTAAAGGTAGCAATGCGAGTATGCTCATGAGCCGATTGTTCCTCCGCTAAAACTAGTCAGGATCACGCCACAAAGCCCCTAATGAGCCCCGGAGGGTTACAACTGCTTTAGCGTGAATTTGACATGCTCTACTTTCAGTGACACCTAGAACTTCGCCAATCTGGGCAAGATTTAGGCCTTCAAAATAGTAAAGGGTAAGTACTGTGCGTTCTCTCTCTGGAAGTTTTGCTAGTGACTCACCTAGGAGTTTTTTGGTCTCGAACTCCTCTAGTTGGCGTCCAGGGCTATCGGACGAATCGGCCAGAGTGTCCCCAATTGTCATTGTGTACTCTCTGTCGCCTCGCCCAGCTAAGGCCTCATCTAAAGCAATTACTCCCGCGGCTGAAATTCTTCTGAAAATACTATGCAAATCAGATTCCGTGACACCTAGATCATTTGCTACTTCAGCATCGTTAGGCGAATATCCCAATTTGGCCTCGAGCTTCGTATAAGTCTCATCCAGATCCTTTATCCGAGACCTAACAGATCTTGGAACCCAGTCGATTGCCCTTAGCTCGTCAATTATGGCTCCCCTGATTCTGGCCATGGCGTAAGTCTCGAACTTGATTTGACGATCGGGTTCAAATTTTTCAATTGCATCTATCAGTCCGAACATTCCATAACTAACCAGTTCGGCTAGCTCCACAGATTTAGGCAGTCCAGAGGCCACACGCCCAGCTACGAATTTCACCAGAGGAGAGTAATGCAATATTAGGCGATCCCGAACTTGGCGCTCCCCACGTTCTTTATAGGTCTGCCATACATCTTTAATCTCGACGGGGATTTCGCTTATCATTAGATCCTTCTTAACCTCTCGGATGTGTGCTGGCATGCACGGTGGCTAGTCGGTCTTTTGACACGTGTGTATAGATCTGGGTTGTACCAATGCTTGAGTGCCCCAATAATTCCTGAACTACACGCAAATCGGCTCCCCCATCTAATAGGTGAGTTGCATATGAATGACGGAGGGCGTGGGGGTGG
>JABEUL010000011.1 GCA_013044465.1 Acidimicrobiales bacterium | reverse complement strand
ATGGTCATATCAGTTCTCGACACCTGGGACTTATCACTACTTTGACTCACTACATAATAAAGTTGCAGGAACAGTAGTCGTAACTCCCTAATTTCAAGATTAAATTCTTACCGCTTTTGACATTTGCAACTAACATGACAAATCATCAATGTATTTCTTGCCCTATTTTAAACGGCCCTGATTAAACCAGCTGGCAGTCAAAAGCCCAGGTGCTAAGCGTTGTTTTTCCCAGTGATCATCTTCTCTCCGTTAAATATTCCAGATACTAGCTTCCAACCCAAAATATTGATCACAAACAAAATGGCTCCAAATCCAAGGGCGAATATGGGTGTCGGGGTAATCACATTGGTTGCAAAAAGAGCCACTACCACTAATGGTGGAAGACTGGCCACAGTTGAAAGTTGTTGAGCCACCCTAACATCGCTTGAGCGAGACGAAATTGCAATACAGGCCCATATTGACCAACCTGCAAGAAGTGGAGTGTAGAGCAGCTGAATTATCAAGCGAGACGATTGAAAAATAACGTTAGCTACTCCGCTTTCAGCAAATAGCCCAGTAGCAATCAGAAAAACTCCATATACAAAATATGCAATTGCAATTGTCGGCAAGAATGCAGCAAGCGCCTTGCCCAACAAGAACTCATCTCGCCTTATCGGAGTAATTAATATCGGCTCTAGTGTTCCTTGATCCCTCTCTCCCACTATCGAATAAGCAGATAGTGCTGCAGGCACGAGAGTGGGAATAAGGAGCATATATAAAAGTGAGATTCCGAGCTTTGTTTGTTCAAGATGGGTCAAAACTGTGCCTTTTACTGAGAATATTCCAACTAGGGGAATCAAAACAAATATCAGAGGCAGCAATAGCATGGTGGCGACAATGAACCTGTTTCTCCGGAAATCTCTTAGCTCTTTTTTTGTAATTGCATAGATCCGTATCCAGTGGAGATTCACTTGTTCCCACCCCCATCCGCTCCCACAATTTCAAGGTAGACATCTTCTAGTGAATGGTGAGCCTCCCCGATAAAGATCACGTCGGCACCGGCTTTGACTAAAGCTCTGGTCACATTAGGTGCAACCGATTCGACACTTGTCACATTTAAGCTGAAGGATCCATCACTGCTTTTTTCCCAAGAAGTAACACCCTCGATATCTTCAAATACTGCAGCTGGTGATTCAAGAGCATTCAGGGTCTTAACTATCATGGATTTTGCAAACATATTGTTTCTAAGGTCATTGGTTCGGCCAATCATCTTAAGAGTTGTATTTAATATGGCCACGCGATCACACAATTTTTCAGCTTCATCTAGCCGATGAGTCGTAAGGAAAATTGTTACTCCACGCTGTTTTAAATTAATGATTAGCTCATGCACTTCAAGAGCTGCAATCGGATCAAGTCCTGATGTAGGCTCATCTAAAAACAAAAGTTTGGGGTCATTAAGTAATGCTCTAGCAAGGCCAACTCGCTGTCGAAGCCCTTTTGAAAGAGTCCCACATAAGTCATTCCTTCTAGAGCTTAAGTTCACTGCCTCAAGCGATACGGAAATCTGTTCTTTGGCGTCTTTGAGCATGTAAAGATCAGCAAAACATTCTAGGTTTTCCTCAACGCTTAATCGGTTATACAAACCGGGTGATTCAGGCATTATCGATATTCTTGACCTTATTTCGACGCTGTTTTGACTATTGAGTTCAATTCCAACAACATTTGCACTCCCAGAAGTTGGAGCCAAAAGAGTCCCTAAAGTTCGAACCGTAGTAGTTTTCCCGGCACCATTAGGACCTAAAAATCCAAAAACTTCTCCATATTGAACTTGAAATGAAAGATCGTCAAATGCCACCCTTTGACCGATCTTCTTCGTGAGATGAACTGCATCAATGGCGTACTCCCCGATTCTCTCAACTTTTGGGTCAGCTTGATCTACCAATCTAGCTAGTCCTCCACGTTCTATGGCAAAGTCTGCTCACTTTTGAATCCTAATACCAATTCAGCGCATCTAAAGAACCAGTCCATTGAATTGCATATATCTAGCAGCTGTCGACGTAACCCTTAGCCCTACCCATACCACCCAGTGACATCAACTATGACATCAACTGATGTAGCCCCTCCATTGGTGATGGTGATCTCACCGTTTGAACCTAAAGTAATAGCAGCTGAGTTAGCCACGCTCTGACCAATTCCATTCCAGTTGAGAGTACTGGTATCTGGTTTAGTAGTTCCTGTTGGGTAAACCACTAGGTAGCCAGGTCCTTGTGTATTTGTAGCTGTGATATTTGCTACTACTACTTTGGCATTACTTGGAGGAATACCTCCTTGGTTGGCTACTATTACGTTAATTGAAGCTCCTGGGGCTAGGGTCTCACCTTGTCCCTGGAATCCTGAGTTATCTCTTGAATCAAAGATCCTAGATGGGCTAATGGGTGTAAATGTCATGCCAGTGGCACTTATGTTGGTGGAATCTGTGAAGTATCCAACTACATCTACTACTAGATCAGCTATAGCTACAGGGCTTTTAAAGCTCACCTGGCCATTTGCACCTATTGGGACTATTACCTCATTAGCTACAGTTTCACCAGTTGTGAAATTCACACAGCTTGTAGTGGTTGTTTGT
>JABEUL010000097.1 GCA_013044465.1 Acidimicrobiales bacterium | reverse complement strand
GGCCACTGCAGCAAGTCATCTATGGCTTGATCTGCCTCCGTAGCGTCGAGATAACCAGTGATGAGATTACGACGAACAAGGTTCATAACTTCAACATCGACAACATGGGGGGCTACTTGGTCGGGATCAGCAAGGAGCCTTTCTCGGACAGCTTCTCCGTTGATCGTGCCAGTTATAGCTTCGTAAAGGCAGGAAGCGTCAACTACGATCATTTGGCCACGATCCCCGAATCTCGTCTAGCGCGTCGACAACCATTGAAGTGGTGACATCGCTGGTCCGCCTTCGCGTTCTTGCTACCCACTCAGCCACTGACGGTCGGGCGGCAATACGTTCGATCTCGCGGCGAACTAGTTCTGGTACCGTAATCCCAGCTTCCGCCGCACGGCGTCTCAATGATGCATAGTCTTCGTCTGTAATATCCCGAACCTGCAAGGTCTTAGGCATAAACGCATTGTATCATGAATAATTGCATGAATCATTAGATCAAGACCATGCAATTTTGAGTCTCATAGTCAAGAGCATAAGAAGCAATTCACGTTTTACGGACAAATAATCTGCGTGGAAATATGGAGGCCTGGCTTTCTTAGGTTTTCGTGCATATCCCATGATTTAAAGCCCACCGAATGTCCTACAAATATAACTAACGATTAGGTATATGGACTAACTGAATATTCCAGCATCTTTGACAAACTCCCAGTTGCCCTTGCCGACCCAAATTTCCCCACGATTTCCTGTCATCTGGCAAAGAGGACCAAAAGACCATTCATATCAACTTTTTATTCAACTTTTTCAAAACTTGGTGCAAGATTGGTGAAGCTCGTCGAAATTTATGGCGGCGTTAAAGTTGACGTTCCATACAAGCTAAGTGAATTCGAGAATGAGCGACACATAGTTATTCTTGATTGCACCCCGCTTAAGTGCCGTCCAAACTATTTAAAGTTAAGGCCTTTCAAGTATGGGTACCAATGGACTATCCAAGTTAAATTTCTATAAATGCTGTATTCGGTGAAATCTCATCGCCTTTGGCTGCACCATGGACCCTGTCCAGTCCAGAGGAGTCACGAAGTTTTATCTCTTTCAAGAACCAAGTCATCACCCAGGCAATTATCGCAATTGGAACACCAGCTAAAAACACGGGGTCAAGGGAGTGCACAAAAGCCTCGATTAACCCATGTCGGAGTGCAGGCGGCATCGCTGCCAGTTGCTTAGGGGTGAAACTGATGCTGTTATTTGCATGGAGATGAGCTGCGGCAGCTAATTTTACCGGAATATATTTGGGAAGCCAGTGAGCCAGTTGTGTCGTAAGAATAGTCCCAAAAATGGCGGTTCCAAATGAACCTCCAAGGCTTCTAAAAAAGCTGATGGCAGATGTCGCGGTGCCTAAATCTTTGACTTCAACCGCGTTTTGAACTGCCAAAACCATATTTTGCATCATTAATCCAATTCCAAACCCGACCATGACCATTCCGACGCTCAAATTGGCATAACTTGTACTTGGGGATACCCTTGAAAGATAAATCATTCCTAACGTCAAGATGCCGCCGCCAATGATGGGAAATATTTTGTACCGTCCAATCCGAGAAACAATTTGCCCACAACCCACCGAAGCAACAACAATTCCTGCCATTAGAGGAAGAAGCATTAGCCCAGACTCAATTGCTGAGACCCCCTTCACCAGCTGCAAATAAAGTGGCAGATAAATAATTGAACCAAACATTGCCATCGCCATAAAAAAAGTGGCGGCAGATGCAATACTAAATACCTGATTCTTAAACAGTCGAAGGGGAAGTATCGGCTCACTCGCTTTTGTTTCAAACAAAAGAAAAACTACCATTAAAAATAAACCTGAAACAAGTAATGAGATTATGGTTGGCGAAGACCAGGCATACTGACTCCCACCCCAAACAAGCCCCAATAAAAGCAGCGAAACGCTCAAGACCAATATTGCCGATCCCGTAAAATCGATTTTGTGACGAAGCTTTTTCACGGGCAGATTCAAAAAAGCACTTGTGACTACTAGTGCGGCAAGTCCAATTGGGATATTTATATAAAAGGCCCACCTCCAACTGAGATGATCAACAAAAAATCCTCCTGCAAGGGGCCCTGTGACACTTGCGAAAGCAAAAACCCCTCCTGTATAGCCCTGGTATTTTCCTCTTTCTCTAGGGGAGACAACGTCTGCGATTATTGCCATGGCAAGGGCCATTAAACCCCCGCCGCCAAGTCCCTGAACGGCCCTAAAGATAATCAACTCCCACATATTTTGACTCAACCCAGACAGTGCCGAACCTACCAGAAATATTGAAATGGCGAATTGAAAAATCTTCTTTCTCCCGAACAAGTCGGAAATTTTGCCATATAAAGGAGTCGTAACAGTTGAGGTCAAAAGATAAGCAGTCACGACCCAAGACAAGTGGTTCAATCCACCCAATTCCCCAACGATGGTTGGGAGCGCAGTTGCCACAATTGTCTGATCAAGGGCCGCCAAGAGCATTCCCAGCATCAAACCAAAGAAAACGAGCTGGATTTGTCGTTTTGACATAGATTGACCAAGGGGGCCCTCGGGACTTTGATTGCTAATATCTTGTCTCTTGTCACCTTTACTAGTAACTGTCATTTATGTTTTTCCTCTACTTATTTATTTGATTGCTTCGTTATCCGTCAGTTGTGACGAAGCTAAAGAATTACTTTCCGATTTACCCTGACTGATATGGGTGGGGACCCCGTGGCAGGCAAATTTCCCACTTACGCGAGCTACCCCATCGGTAAATCGGGATAAGACCCCCAACAACTCAACCATGTCCTCTTCACGCCAGCCTTCAAGCACCTCATCCATTCGACTTCGCCTAACTTTGGCAATGCTATTTTGAAGCTTTTCCCCCTCTTTAGTCAGGTTCAAAAGCATCGCTCTTCCATCAATTGGATCTGGAGTTCGCTCAACTAGCCCTGCATTGGCTAAATCGCGAATCTGCCTGCTTACGGTTGAAAGGTCAAGTCCAAGCTGCACCGAGAGGTCCGATAACCTCATTGGCCCAGCTTCTCCAATGCAAACCATTGCCCAATAGGCACTTTTGTCAAATGGAATAGCAGATTCAGGAAGATGACCAGGTATTCCCATTCGTACCGCCGCACGTCCAAATGCAGTCATTACCCGTTCAAGTTCGTCGGCAAATGACATACTTTCTTTTGTTGGAGGCCCAGAGTCCGTAGATTTGGAATGACTTGGAGTCATAGGTATTTATTATAACGTTAATATGCTTGTACCATGCAACTAATTTAAGATTTCAGCTTTATCCTTCCCTTTTTGGACCTACTACTTGTTATGTGTGAGAATTAAAAGGTGGCACCTAAAACAAAATCTCAAAGCAAAATGAAACCTTCCTTAAACAGTCCAGAAAGAAGAATTGGGCTTTTGGGGGCTTCTGGATATACCGGTCGTTTGGTGGTTCAGGAACTGCAAAATAGATCTCTCAGCGCCAAAATAGGAGTAAGAAGCGAGGAAAAGCTAGCTTTGAAACTAGGCGAAATTGGAGTAGCTCTCGACAAGTCGCTCATGCAAGTTGAAAAATTTGACGTATCTAATGAGGCCGACTTGGATGCATTCGTAGCAGACCTAGACGTTTTGATAACAACCGTTGGCCCATTTTCAACTCTGGGCGAACCTGTAGTGGCAGCATGTGCCAAGGCGGGTGTGCATTATGTTGATTCAACAGGCGAGCCTGCATTCATGCAGCATATCTATGAGAAATATAGTGACGCACAGTGCGCAATTGTGCCGGCATGCGGCAATGACTATATCCCTGGTGACCTCGTCTCGTATATAGCCTGCCAGGATGTCGAAGCAACTGGCGATGTGGCAAGAAAAGTAGTTGTTTACTATAAAGTTTCCCACATGGCTCCCACCAGAGGCACTCTTAAGAGCGCACTCGGCGCTTTAGCAACCTCAGGTGACCCTGGTGAATTAAGGTCTGAAACAGTACTGGGATTACCAGTAAATACCTTAGAGATTCCTTGGGGAGAAGAGGTCACAGTCGGTTTGCACCATAAAGAGACCGACGTGTCTTGCCGATTAATTGTTAACCACACCCTCGGCTCCATTGCGGGCTGGGCAACACCTCTAATGCGCCTTGCGGTTCCTATTTTGGAACGAGGCAGCAATTTGGTTCCTGAAGGTCCATCAATTTCCAAAAGAAAGCAGGCTGCCTATCAGGTGGTTGCAACTTGCCATGGGGATAAAGTTTCGAAAACAGTAGCAGTAGTAGGCAAAGACATATACGGCTCAACGGCAAAACTCCTAGTTGAAGCGGCACTTCGAGTATCGGGCAAAGGAGCAATGGCTCCCGCACAAGCTTTAGACGCAGAGACCTTTTTAGACTCCGTTACTGGGAAAGATCCGGAGTTTTTGTGGAAACGAATCGACAGTGATCTTTTTGCAATGACTAGATAGGCGTTATGTCGATTGATCCAAGTGTCATTACATTGGCCTTAACTACCATGTGGGCAACTATTGAATAATTGCCCGATGCAAACCCAAGGGAAGTTGTCAGATCTACCCCTAATAGATCTGACCCGTCCGCGATTACTGTCACATCCATTCGCGATAAATGACTTTGCACGTATGAACCTAAAAAGGGAGATGCAAGGGTGATGCTAGGCGCCAGATCCTGCCACCAGTCAGCCCTGGATCTGGCAGAGGCATCTAAAAGTCCAAACCATACCTGAAG
>JABEUL010000096.1 GCA_013044465.1 Acidimicrobiales bacterium | reverse complement strand
CTCAGCTTGAGTATGAGCACCAGGCAAATCAGGAACATAGGCAACATAATAACCAGTTGCAGTGTCTTGTTCGATAACAGCAGTGTAGGATTGTGTATTTTTCATAATCTAATTATACAATAAAACGTCGTCTTTCTTCAATGTGCCTGAGCTGAACCACTAGCACTTTTCATTTTTATCATCTAAAATGACGACATAACAAAAATGTAAACTGTAAGGAAAACAAAAATATTATGTCGTCATTATCTATTTTACCTGCTAGTAAAAATATTGTGAAGAAGCAAATTCTTCCTAAGGTACCTAAGGTATGGTTAAAACAGGTAACTTTTGGCATTACAGCACTATGTCACCCTCATCTCGTATTGCTTTAATAATCTTTTCTTTCTGGTCATTGCTAATATATTGAGCCATAACTCAAACCTCCTGTTACTTTTATAGATTAGTATACTTCTTAAACTAAGTGTTTAATAAAAAAACACATTTAATCACCAAGTAAATATAGTCTACTAATTAGCTTTTCTATCCACTGTTGAATTATAAGATCTTATAGACAACATGCTTAGTATATCGGGGACCCCTCAGTTTGCCGGTTCGAGCCCATTACGAGTGAGGTAATTTGCTCATGCTTGCTAACAACTTAAAAGTATAAGATACTCACTGCATGGGAAGAATATTTAGTTATCATGAAATAGAAGCCCAACAAGTACCCAACGGCGATAACTTTGGGCTAGCAAGAGATACGTTTATTGAAACAGTGAGTGAATGCGTAGATATTGATGGGAGTTTTGTTTATGGTTCTGTAGCTATTGGAGCTGCCAACAGAAGAAGCGACTTTGACTCGTTTATAGCTTTAGCAGAGGATAATCCTAGAAGTTATAGTGCTGCTAAGTTTGTAGTTCAATGTGTTCGAGAAGAAACTGGTTACAATATTCCCATATTACCTATTGTCCATCCCAGAGGTGCTTTAGAAATTGGTCATCATGACTTAGATAGATTTTTTGGTCAGCACCTCTCTAGTAGTCATCGTGTCGTTGAGGGTAATGACCCTGCAGAGTACATTTCCTTTCCAAATCAGCCAGCTAGAGACATTCTTGCTGATTACTTATTTCAGAAAAAAAGACGCTTAACTAATACATATACATCAACTGACCCTTTAGATGTTGAGGAAGGAGGATTACAATGAATGCTTGAGTTACCTCCAGCAGTTGGTCGTAAAGCACTTCAGGCTTTGGTAGAAACTGGCATCATAGATGAAGCCGTAGAGCGAAGTGCAGATAAAACAGCGGTATTGGATAAGAGCCGTAACTTACTTGAAAGATATGGTCTAACACATGGCTTTGACGTTCTGGTAAGTGCAAACAAGGATTATGACGAACTCCTTGACGAAGCCTTGGCTGGCAGGATCAATAAAGAAACTTACGAAGATATGATAAAAAATTTATATTCTAGGCTACCTGATGCTATTATTTGGGTTGAGCAACTAGCAGGAACATTATTACCGCTTTTCAAGAGATAGACAGTGATAAGTTTGGCTGCCTTAAACCAAGTCTTCTAGCCAAATCTTTCAGATAATTACTATCGATATTAAACTCTAAAGATAAATTGCGTATTGAGTAAGGGCACTAGAATTGTTCCGGCATTACATTTATGCTAAACTTTTACTCATGAATGACAATGGCCCACCACAGCCGATTAAGCCTTTAGAAGTAAACAACCCTCAAAATACACCTAATTATGCAAACAAATCCTTTATATCGTCAAACGATACTCCTAAACCATCAAAACGGAACAAATTACATCTAAGGTTTTTAATGAAGCTTCTGATAGTAGCTACAGGAGGTGCTGTTGTATTCTTGATCGGCTATCAGTTTGCAGTATATCAATCAGTACATGGAGGTTTTACACTTCCGCATTTTAATTGCATTAATCAGCAACAAGTAGGTACAGCCAGCGGTTGCTCTAGCGAAAATAACACTAATTACTGTAACTGTAATAACTGCTATGCCAACGGTTGTTGCACAAGTGGTGGAATATGCGAGGGTAAACCGGTCATATACCTTTATCCAACCCGTACTGAAAAAGTCAACGTAAAGCTTAGTTATGTCAGTGGATTTAGTAAAACAATCCCCTCATATAACCCTATTTCTGGCTGGACAGTTATAGCACACCCAAACGGCACACTGACCAATGTCACAAATCACAAGACGTATCCGTACTTATTCTGGGAAGGCAACCCTGCGAAGCTAAACTTTAAGATGTCTACAGGTTTTGTGGTTAAAGGATCTGATGTTAAGAGTTTTCTTGATTCAAAATTAATTCAAATTGGACTCACACACCATGAGACGTATGCTTTTATAGCATACTGGTTACCTAAAATGAAAGTTAGCTCCTATGATCTAATACACTTTAATGGCACAGAATATACTAGCATAGCACCACTTACTATTACTCCTAAGCCTGATGCTTTACTTAGGGTAAATATGTCATTTAAACCCTTAAATAAATTCACTACCATACCGCCCCAAATTTTCTCACACTTCCATAGAAAAGGATTTACTGTAGTCGAATGGGGAGGTGCTGAGTTTTAAATAGGAATTGCAATCATATAGCAGTTGTTGCTCTAGCTGCTGAACGCATAACCACTTCATTGATACAATAAAGTTGTCGAAGGAGAAGCCTTACCGAAAAAGCTTATGTTGCAATAGTTTTTTCAGAGTGGATACCAAACTAAAAATTATATTAGACATCTACGTAAACCTATGGTATGATATATTTATGAATTTTCCACCATCATACAAAACTTGTCCATTAAGACCCTATTGCTTAGGAAAGCTTGCTGCAATAGCTTCTACTGAACAAAGTATCCAAAAATCTGAAACTCTTTCAACTTTAGCTACTGAGGACAGAAATGCGGCAAATATATTAGGAGCTTTGGCAATTCTCACGGGTGAGATAACTCCTGAGGACGAGACTAAGCTGATAGAAGAAATTGAATTAGCGACAGTAAACTCTAACGGTGAAACTGTGAGTGAAATCTCCCAAAAAATTTCAGATGAAAATAACAAAAAATTAAAAGATATCGAAGTTGCTAAACCGCTACTCGCTAATATTTTATCAATATTAACTGCGAGTGAAGACAGTTGTAAAGGTCCGGGTATTGAAT
>JABEUL010000095.1 GCA_013044465.1 Acidimicrobiales bacterium | reverse complement strand
TGCCCTTTTAACTGGTATTCATTCAGGCCACCATGGTGGATTGTACAACTCATGGTGGGATAAGGACTTAAATGAGCAGATTGTGACCGAGTCTCCAAGCACTTGGCACTTGTCGATGCAGTGGCTCAGAAACAATGTGGAGACTTTACATGAGGCCATATGGCGCCAAAACCCCGATGCCACAACTGTTTCTATCAACGAACCAGCCGACAGGGGTGCCACATATTCAACATTTGACCTATGGAGAAGGGGTGCTATGAGTGCACTTGGAGATCTGTTGCCTAAAGATGAAGCATTGCCTGAATTTGCAAGTGAGAGATGGTATAGGGAAAATAAAGAATATTCCTGGGCTTCGATTGCAGACCACTTGTCCATGAGCCAAGCAATAGAAATATTCTCCGGCTCCTTTGGAGGGCGAGACTTCACCTTTCCCGAACTTTCTTGGATTAATTTTGCACTGACAGATGCGGCATTCCATTCAGGAGGGCCTGACTCAGAGATTGGCTATGGAGCCCTAATTGACACTGATAAGCGTTTGGGGCGGGTACTTGAGGCTCTTCATGACTCAGGGAAGTTTGAAAAGAGTGCGGTATTAGTAGTTGCTGATCACGGGATGGAAGAGACCAATCCAGAAGTCCAAGGGGATTGGGAGAAGGATTTAAAGGATCGCGGATTCAAAGTTCGTGATGAGTCTTTCGGGTTTTTATATCTAGAAGAATAAAATATTCGAAAGCTACTTCTAATATTATTTTTTCTCACCTAAGACAATGACGGCCATATCAGGCACTCCATGAGGCGAATCACCTACTGGCCGCTCTTCATTTTTTAGGACTTTAATTTCAAGATCTTCCGGGAAGAGATCTTGCATATCATCGACACTGTAAAGAAGTTCTGGAAGCGGAGGACCGTGTACGCCTAGGTTCGATCTATCGTGCCCGACGACAAACAAATGTCCTCCATGTTTGAGACCATTAATTGCCATCTTGAAGAGCTTTTTTGAATCAGGTGGCATCATATGTATGTTGGCAATGACGACAAGATCATAAGTATCGGCTTCCAGATGAAAGTCGTCCAGATTCGCAAGTACTGTTTCAATCACCAAAGCCTCAGATTTAGCTCGATTGGCTGTTATGTCTAGACCAACTTGAGAAGCATCGACTGCAGTCACCTCGTAACCAAGTCCGGCTAAGAAAATGCTGTTTCTCCCAGTCCCAGCTCCTAGATCAACAGCTTTCCCTTTCGGCAAGTCAGAACAGTATTCAACCAATAGAGGGTCAGGGTCTTTTGGCCAAGGCATATCACGGAACCGCTCATCCCACGGCCAAGGATCACCGGGAGTCGGAGTTCTATTGGTGTGCTCACTATGATCAGCCATGTTAAAAGTCTTCTTTCCTCTAGTTTTTGTATTTAAACTGCTATTAATGTTCCAACTAGGGCGAGTGAGTTATTATTCCACAACCCCCATGGGAAGTTCTTCCCGTGACGTTAACTTTCACAGAATTCAATTTGGAAAATATTGCTAGTATGGCTATATAGCAAAATAAGAAGGGAGTTTTAATGTTGGACTCTAAAATCCACGAACTAGCACATGAGGGAAAGAATTTTGCAACTCTTACTACTCTTTCTAAGGATGGTACACCTCATTCCACAATTGTTTGGATTGATAGCGATGGAGAGAACTTGACCTACAACACGGAAATTCATCGTGCTCAGTTCAAAAATATTTCAGCGGATCCAAGAGTGTCGATTGTCATTTGGGATGCTGGCAATCCCTATCGGTATGCAGAAGTGAACGGAAAAGTCAAAGAGACTATCAAAGGTGATGTAGCGAAAAATAACATTGAAGAGCTTTCTCATAGATACACAGGAGGGCCCTACCAGATGCCTATTCAAAGCGAGCGAGTTAAAGTCCTTGTGGAGCCAGTCAAGCAGAGAATACAGGGATAATTTTATTTCTCTGGAAACTTCAGAGCACCTAGGGTAATGTAGCGGTAATTGTGGAAACCTTATAGGAGGGCAAAATGAACCATCAAATTATCGGAACTACCCTGCCAGTTTTGGAGATTCAACTCGACTCGGGTGAATCCATTGTGGCTGAATCTGGCGAGCTATCTTGGCTAACCCCTTCGGTCCAGATGCAAACTTCAGCTAATGCTGGAGGCGGCTTGGGCGGAATGTTTAAACGAGCAATGGGTGGAGGGGGAATCTTTTTGACTACCTATACAGCCCATGCTCCAGGAGTGGTCGCATTTGCCACAAAGCTGCCTGGCACAATATTCCCAGTTCAAATCACTCAAGGCGCTGGTTACATGATTCACCGCCACGGTTTTTTATGCGGGACGCCTGGAATAGCTATTTCGATGGGATTTCAGCAATCCCTTGGTGCAGGCATTTTTGGAGGTGAGGGATTTGTTTTACAGAGACTGGATGGAGACGCCACGGCATTTATCGAACTTGATGGTGAAGTAGTAATCCGGGATTTGCAGCCAGGCGAGTCTCTGTTGGTACACCCCGGCCATGTTGGAATGTTCCAAGAGGGCATGAGTTTTTCAATCACCACTATTCCAGGGATTAAAAACAAGCTATTTGGAGGAGATGGGATGTTCTTGGCAGCACTGACTGGTCCTGGACGGGTGTGGCTTCAATCACTACCTATTGCCAACTTGGCCCATGCCATAGCGCCATATCTTCCACAACCTAATCGCTAACAACGAAGTTCAGAAGAGTTCTTAATCCGAAACCCTCAAATTCCCAGATTATTAGGGGAATTGAGCGTTTGAATTTGGTGACCCCTCCTGGCAGGTAGCCTAAAGGTATGCCAGAACACACAATGCAACAAAGACTGGACGATCTCACAGAACGTAAAAAACAAGCCCTGACTGCAGGTTCTCCTCGTTCAATTGAGCGCCAACACGCTCAAGGGAAGATGACTGCAAGGGAGCGCATCGAATACTTGCTTGACGACGGCTCTTTCCAAGAGTTGGGCATGCTGGCAAGGCATAGGGCCCACGGAATGGGAATTGAGAAGAACCGCCCCTATACTGACGGTGTTATAACTGGATTTGGAACCATAGACGGACGAAGAGTTTGTGTTTTCAGCCAGGATTTCACGGTATTTGGTGGTGCACTTGGTGAAGTATTTGCTGAGAAGATACACAAGATTATGGATTTGGCGCTCTCTATGGGAGTTCCAATGATAGGACTCAATGATGGTGCAGGTGCCAGGATCCAAGAAGGTGTGGTTTCCCTGAACTCTTATGGAGGTATTTTCTTCAGAAATGCCAGGGCCTCTGGTGTTATTCCCCAGGTAAGCGTGATATTGGGTCCATGTGCAGGTGGGGCTGTATATTCACCGGCGTTGACTGATTTCATATTTATGGTTCATGAGACCTCTCACATGTTTATTACAGGACCCGATGTTGTCAAAACAGTAACCGGTGAAGAAGTGACCCTAGAGCAACTCGGTGGAGCTATGAGTCATGCCACAAAATCCGGAGTAGCCGCATTTGTTTCTGCTGATGAGAAGTCTTGCCTGGATGAGGTCAAGTACTTGCTTTCGTTTTTGCCGACAAATAATCTCGAAGAACCTCCTTATGTCGAGCCAGAAGACGAAAAAGATCGACTTTGCACCGAGCTACTTGACATAATGCCTGCAAGTCCAAATGTTCCTTATGATATGCGCAAGGTTGTTTCAGCTGTAGTCGATGAGGGTGAATTAGTTGAATACTTTCCGCACTGGGCTGGGAACTTGATATGTGGCTTTGCTCGACTAGATGGTCGGGTAGTTGGAATAGTTGGCAATCAACCACAGGTCTTGGCTGGTGTTCTCAATATCGAAGCTTCTGAAAAGGGTGCTCGATTTGTCAGAACTTGTGATGCTTTCAATATTCCACTTATTACTTTTGTGGATGTTCCAGGGTTCATGCCTGGAACTGACCAAGAATACGGTGGAATTATTCGTCACGGTGCAAAACTTCTCTACTCCTACTGCGAGGCAACTGTTCCAAGAATTCAGGTAATAACTCGTAAGGCCTACGGAGGAGCTTATGTGGTTATGGACTCCAAAGCAATTGGGGCTGATCTAGCCTTCGCGTGGCCAAGTGCGGAACTGGCAGTCATGGGTCCACAAGGTGCGGTTGAAATTGTTCACAAGAGAGAACTTGCCGAAGCTTCTGATTCAGTGGCTAGACGTGCAGAGTTAGTTGATGAGTACAACGAGAAATTTGGCAACCCATATTTGGCTGCTGAAAGAGGTTACATCGATGACGTAATAAATCCCGCAGAAACCCGGATAGTACTAATCAGGGGACTTGAGATGTTGGCATCAAAACGGGAAGAGTTGCCTAAGCGAAAGCACGGAAATATGCCGCTATGACGATGTCTGAAAACCAACCCAGTGATTGGAGTGCCACTCCTCCTAGCGATCCGGCAGTAATTGCAGCAATTGCAAGTGCAGCCGCCGAGCTTCTCTTGGTTGGAAGCGAAGAAAGTTCGCGAAAATTCGTTCCAAGTCAGTCATGTAACTGGCGCTTTTCAGGCAGATGGTGGAACAAGCCGATTGCTGCCATAAGAGACAGACCCTAGGGAAAAGGAACCGACATTGCCAGCATCAAAGTTAATCGAAGTCACTACAGTGGCAGACGATGAGATAGTGCTGCATGTGCCAGCTAGAAATGAAAATGAAGCGCAGGTCCTAGTTTTTTCTGATTTGAAACCAGATACCCCAATTGACGTGGGAATAGGTGAAGTAAGAACTTTAAGCAAACCCGGTGGTGAGTTGCTGGCCACTATTGCAACGGTCAATGATGTCCATTTAGGGGAAATTGAATGCGGAGTCATTGGGGGCCTGGATCTGGGCCCAATACTGAGATCTAATGAAGGAGATTTACCTTACCCAGAGGTGATGAGCCTCTCAGTTGTGAATGAAATTGAGAAGTCCAACCCCGACCTTGTAGTGGCAAAGGGAGACTTAACTTCCTCAGGTTTACAAGAAGAGTTTGACTCTTTTTTCAAAATGTATGGCGGAATTTTCCAGAACAAATTGATAGCTGTTAGAGGAAATCACGATGCCAAGGAAAATAGCGCAATTTATTCAACAGGAAATCCTCCAGTCGACCTCCCCTTTCAGGAAAGAGTGCTTCCTGGTGTGACTGTTGCTTTAATTGACACTACTCTTCCGGGAAGTTCTGGCGGTCGCTTCACTAGCGAACAGGCCGAATGGTTAGACGAACTTGCCCATAGATCACACGATCCAGTACTTGTTTTTGGTCATCACCATGCCTGGGATCCTGCCTCAAGAGTGAGGCCACAAACATATTTTGGAATCAATCCAACCGATTCTGAGAAACTTGTAAATGTCTTTTCCAACAATGCTAATTTGCGTGGTTACTTTGCAGGCCACACCCATAGGAACAGGGTCAGAAGATTTTCTTTAACTGCGGAAGTTCCTTGGGTCGAAGTAGCTGCGGTCAAGGATTTTCCAGGATCTTGGTGCCAATACCGAATATATGAAGGCGGTTTTCTTCAGATCCATCGAAGAGCATCCTCCAAAGAAGCACTTAAGTGGAGTGAAAATTGTCGGTCAATGTATGGCGGGCGCTACGTTGACTATGCCTTTGGCGAACTTGAAGACAGGTGCTTTAGCTTCTGATCAGAAGTTAAAAACTAGATCTGAATCACATTTGGTATGTGATCCTTAAGCATTGACTTAGCACCGTTGACAGTTGTTTCATGATGAGTAAAGACGATGACTTGGGTATTTTTCGCAAGTTCCTCCAAAGCTTTAAATGCTAAGGCGGCCCTTTTGTCATCAAAATTCACGAATATATCGTCCACAATGACTGGAAGGGGCCCAAAGATCTTGATAAAGCGACTGAGCGCCGACAGTCGAATGGATAAATAAAGCTGGTCTTTTGTGCCGCTTGAAAGCATGGCGGGAGTCTTTTTCTCCCCTTCCTTTGAAATTGCCATGAGTTCAATGGTGTTTCCTGATTGGAAGCCTTCAATGGATGAGTACTCGCCATCTGTAATAATTGAAAAATACTTGCCGGCATTCTCAAGCAGAGGTTCCTGGTTCTCTCGCCTAAATCTTTCAACTTCTTTTTCTAGCACCGCTCTTGCAATCTCCAAACCAAGGTATCTTTCCATGTAATTGCGAACTTCAACTAATTTGAGCTGAAATTCTTGTTCAGCATCGGCAGCGCTCTGTCGAGTCAAAGAACTATCAATCTGATGTTCAAGATCGTGGATATGCTTGACCAGATCATCCCTCCTAACATCTAAATCGGCACTTTTCTCCTTGAGCTCTTGGAGTTCATGACTTATATCGATGCCAACCAATGAAGCACACTCTTGAATTATCTGATCTATTGAAGTATTTGTCTGTGTGTATAACTGGGTAGTAATTGCTTCTAAAGTATTTTTTAACTCCTCTAGTTGGACACTTCTCCTGATGAGAGCTTCCAATTCACTTTCATTCTGGCAGTTTTCCAAGCTAAGTATCTCTTGTATTCGGGCGTATGCCTCATCAAAGTGGATAGTAATTTCGCGAAGTGTTAATTCAGATTGTTCAACGGAGGCCTTGAGGGCATCAGCACGATCTCTTGCACTGGTGGCATATTTGAGCTTTGCATACATAGCAGCTACCGTTATTATTGGTTCTTCAGGATTGTACTGTTCGATGCATTTTGAAGCAAGCTCATTAACTCTTCTTACGTAGTCCTCATTACGCTGATTGATCCCCTCGATTCTTTTTTTCAGCACTTCAAACTTGTCATTTTCATTTCTTATCTCCTTTAGTTCACCTAGGGTCTTGTCTAACTCGCCTAACTTCGCATTAGATGGGAACCCAAAATCGCTCAGTAAGCTTAGGTTATTTGAATTGAACAGCTCATATGCCTCCCTAGTTTGGAGAAGGTGGCTTTGCCTTTGTTTGAGTGCTGTGGTGATTCGTTCTTTTTCTGCAAGCCTATTCTTGAGTGTTGAAAGTTCTTCTCTTATTTTTTCCAAGTGGTGCAAAGCGAAATCTGCTAGAAGAGAAAGAGTTGAATTCTCGTCAAAGAGTGCTCCAATGGATTTAAGAACCAATTTGAGATCCGATAATAGAGAGGCATGTCGATCCTCAAGTTGAGATTTCTCCAAGTTTTGCAAATTCAACAACTTTGAGTTCTTTGAAGCAGTGTCAAGTGAAAAGTAGACTTCTTCAACATGGGATGCTTCCGGAGGAGTACTCAGCAAACCATCCCAGATTAAGTTAAAACTAAGCAGTGCAGTTTGCTGCTTGGACTTAGCTTCAGTGAGTGCTTGGTGGACCTTACCGAGTTCGACTTTAATTTCTTCAATAGAGCGGTTAATGCTCTCAATCTTTGTGACAGTGGCTGCATTTTCAAAAAGTAAGTCAGCTAGTGCATCTGTTTCATCAATTGCGTTCCTTAAATCATCAATCGAATACTTGGGAGGCATTGTGTCATCTATTGAGCTTGAAAATACCTCAACTAAAATTTCATCTCGTCTAGTTCTCTTGTGAAGCAAATCAGACTTAGAAGGGGGAGATCCAGAGTCAATAAGCTCAGATAGATCCATATTGAAATTTGTGATCTCCTCGTTTAATGTCTCAATACTATGCTCCGCAACAGATACATTTTGCTCACTGGCTTCCAGCGCTATTTTTGAATCACGAATTTGGTCTAGCCGTGGAATATTAGCCAAGTAAAGTTCGTGGGGCAAGACTTTGCAGTTGGTTCGACTCAAAACAGAGTTTATTTCCCCGGCATTTGTGCTAATTTGGCTCGCAATCTCACTAATGCGAGATTCAATATCCCCTTCCTTTTGAACTCGAGCCAATGTGGATTCAAGGGTGGCCAAATTAACTTCGTCAATTTCGACACCCCCTAGGTCGTCAATTGAAGCGAGTTGGGACTCCAACGTGGAAATGGCAACCTCCTCATCTCTGATTGAGGCCATTTGAAGGGAAGCTTCGCTAATAAAGCTATCTAATCGTCCGATCTGTAAATCCTTGACAAGTGCTTGCCAGTTCGAATCCCATGAAAGCCCTATAAAGTCCAAGCTGTGCTTTAAATTAGCTTCGTGTTGTTGAGCTTCATTCAGCCTCGCCGGCAGGTCCTGGAGATTCTTTTTGTACTCACCCTGCTCCTCATTTAACTCTTCAATTACATTGCCAACTTCCAAAATGACAGGATCAACTGAAATTTTGTCAAGTTGCGACTTCAAAGACGAGAGCTGATCTCCAATAATTTTAATTTGGGTCTCTGACCCATCGCGAATGTCTCTTTGAATAAAGTACTTCTCGGACCTACCAATGTCTTGCATAACACCAAGGGATTCAATTGCATTTATATCTTGTATTAGCTTGTCTCGTTTGGCTACCACTGGCAGTCCCACCTGGGCTCTTGCCAAAAGGGACATCCTAGAAGATAATCTATTAATTTCATCTACTAGACCAGCAAGTTCCTCCCGGGACTTATCTAAATCAGAAATTAGTGCCTTATACTCCGACGGGATTACGCTTAAATCCTTTATTTTGGATTGGAGATCCTTCAAGTTCTTAGATAACTCATTAAGTTTGCGAGTTTTTCCCCTAGCAGTATATATCTCCGATGCTTCGCCTTGGAGTTGTTGGATAGCGGCGTAAATGTGTGGATTTCCGGTTCTCGCACCATATAAAATTTTGCCTACATCGCCTTTTGAATCTAATAACATGGCGCCACCGGTTGAAATCTCTTCCTGAGAAATAGAAAACAGATTTGAATATACTTGAGAGGTAATTCCATGTAAAAGCGACATCCACTCTGCTTCATTAATTACATTGCCATCTCCATACATAAAGCTTGATCCGGGTTTTTTCTGGCGAGACACTTTTAAAATAGCGCCGTGGTCATCTATGAGCTCACCAGATATGTCAAGTGGAATATTTATAGATGAAAAGTCAAAGGGGTCATTTTTCACTAAGCCATAGAGGAGTCGATTAATGGAATGCCTGCAAGTGGATTTCCCTGCTTCATTCTCTCCGAAAACAATATTGATTGACTCTTCGCTAAAGGGTAATGTCAAGGACTTGAATTTGCCGAAGTGGGTCAGATTGAGGCTCTTAATTTTCATGAATCGGTCCCTTTTATCAAGTCCAAAATAATCTCGAAGCTTTCATCTATGATTTCTTGCAGTTGGTGATATTCCGTAAGTTCGAGAAATACTTCACGGCTGACCGAGCTCAGTTGTTTATGCTCTTCTCTAATAGATTCATATGCAGAGACATCGCTTCTCATGCTCAAGAATTCACTTTTTAGCTGATCTAACAACTCGTCATTAAAGCTAATTAATTGACTTGGTTCAGAGCTCTTGAATTTAATTTTCTCAATCCAAATATTATCGAGAGAGTTTGCAATGGCATATATCTCGGCCTGAAGATTTTCGTGATCTAATGACAGTGAAGAACTGAGATCAAGGGTTAGTTCTACTCTTATTATGTTGAGCTTTGATGGCTTCATTGACTGAACTAGCTTGCGCTCCACTTCTTCTAATAAACCAGTAGAACTGTGGGAGATGGAAACTAATTGCCAATACAAACTTCCCAGTTCAATGTGATCAACGCTTTGGATTTCGTGTCCGCTAGTCTCTACCAGGGTAATGCCTTTTGATCCACTTTCTCGAATATGGCGACCTTGAAGATTCCCTGGAAAAACAATCCATGGATCCTCGCTGACAACTTCTCGATTGTGCACATGGCCCAATGCCCAGTACTGGTAGCCCTTGGAAGCTAGATCTGTGTAGGTGCATGGTGCGTAGGGGTCGTGTCCTGGTCTGCCATTTAGGCTGGTATGCAAAAGACCTATGGAAAATAGTGAGGGATCACCGTCAGGATATCCTAAAACCAGATTGTCGGGAACGGATCTTGTGTGGAAGCTTTGGCCGATTATCTCAGTGTCTAAATGCTCCAAAATAACTCGCTCAGGCTTTGTTGAACTTAACTTGTAGACTTTTGGCGGCAATGTAAGGTTCTTCGTTATTTGGGAAACGGCGTCGTGATTCCCGGCGATCATGATTACTTCTATATTTTCCTCTGCCAATCGATTTATTTGATTAGAGAAAAATATCCCAGTCGAGTAGTCTTTCCAGTCTGAGTCAAAGATATCTCCCGCAATCAAGACAAAATCCACTTCACGGACAATTGCCAAGTCAACTAATTCTACGAAGGCTAGACGTGTCTTCCCTCTTATCTCATCAATCGGCGAGCCCTCATAGCTAGCTAACCCCCTCATAGGAGAGTCAATATGTAGATCAGCTGCGTGAATGAATTTCACCAGTTAATATCCTATCTCTATGCGATCCCCAGTCTCGGGGAGCATTTGCTGCACGGAGAAAGCAATTCCCTCGAGCAAGGTTGTAACAAGCTGGTCTTTGGATTGCGTTCAATTAATTAGTCTCTGGAAATTTTGAGCTTGCTACTTAGTGTTCCAGCTTATATTCAGGGTATGTCAACATAGTTGGTAATATCATTGTAGAGAGAGGAAGAATTGTGGCAAAAAGGGAATTACTGGTAGAGGCACAAAGTTCTGCACCCATTGGCACGGTGTTTAAGCTTCTCGCAACCACTCCGACATGGTCAAATTGGACACCTTTTTCAAGTGTGGAAAGAGTCGCTGATTCCACAATGAATCCTAAATCAGAGGATTTTGACGCTGTAGGCTCCGTGAAAGAACTTACCTTTATGGGTCTAAAGAGCAGGGAAAAACTTATTTCGCTCACTGAACCAAATGAGTTTGTTTACACCTATCTAAGTGGAGGGTTCGCGAAACTTTTGAAAAACCATCGAGGTGTCGTGAGCCTATCGAGTCAAGAGAACGGGACTTATATAAAGTGGGAAGGGTTTTTTGAAGATCGATTTGCAGGATCTGGCCTTATTGTAAAAGCCTTGGTGACTCCATTTATTAAAAAATGTGCGAATGGATTGGCTAGGTATGCAGAGAAAATCTGAGACAATTCATATTTGCTCCTTTGATACTTCATTTGGCAGATGCGCCATGTCATGGAACAGTGGTGGAGTAATTTCTATGGTCCTGCCCACACCAGGTGCAAATTCTCTAGAACAAGTAGTTATGGAAAAGTCTTCGAGAGTAGGCTGTTCTGAATTTGCAAAAGCCCAAAGTCCAAAAGATGCCATTGCAAAAAGGACCATATCATTGGTCAATTCATATTTTGATGGAAAGTCAGTAGATTTTTCGCCAATAGATCTGAATTGGTATGGACTTAGCGATTTTTCAAGGGCAGTATTGGGAACTCTTAGGAATCTACCATCTCGTGAAACAATCACTTATGGGGACTTGGCATCATTTGCGGGTTATCCCGGAGCATCTAGAGCCACAGGAACGGCCCTTTCAAATAATCCTTTTCCTGTAATTGTGCCATGCCACCGAGTAATTAAAAGCAATGGAGGTTTAGGGGAGTTCTCCGCTGGGGGCGGCGCAAAAACTAAACTGAGACTTTTAAAACTTGAAGGTTCCATCTAAAATATAATTTCAATGAAATTAGAAGTTGTTTGGTAGATTCTTGCAGTTGGTCTCTTTGGTGAACAAAGGGAGAAATAGATGAGCAAAGTTGCCCTATTCTTGCGAGCAATAAATTTAGGTTCCCATAACAAATTGAATATGGAGGAGCTGAAGACTTGCCTTGAAAATGCCGGTTTAGGTGCGGCTACAACTTATCTTCAAAGTGGCAATATTGTACTTGACACAGACAAAGACATTTCCAAAATTGCCGTTCTAGTAAATGAAGCGATAAAGCAAGATTTCGGCAAGGACATAATGGTTTTCACTCGGAGTTCACTTCAACTAAATAAAATTATTAAGTCAAATCCATTCAAGATTCATGAGTCAGATCCAAGTCGCCTGTTTGTGGTGTTCGTTAAACCTAAATTTGATGCCAAATTACTGCATACTCTCACTGATAATCTACCAATCGGGGAGAAGCTCGAATATTTGAATGATGCCATATATTTCTATACTCCACATGGGGCGGGCCAATCAAAGTTGGCTCCTAAGTTGAGTGGGCCCAAAATAGGTGGAAGTGCGAGAAATTGGAATACAGTAACTAAGGTTGCCCAAATGCTGGGGCCAAAGTGAATGCTTGAAATCACGCCACTGCAGAT
>JABEUL010000094.1 GCA_013044465.1 Acidimicrobiales bacterium | reverse complement strand
GTGGAATTGCTTCTGCCGGAATGAACTCTGGGTCTGTAGCTTGCGGCGGACTAATTACCAACGAAGGCACAATAGATGTATACGGTTTAGCTTCGGGTGCGTCTAATCCATGTGGAGTAACACCTAATGGACTCCCTCCGCTTAATCCCGGAAATGTTTCAGTGACCTGCCCGGCTCCATCTACAGTTCCTGCCACTCCCTGTTTGCCGCCGCTAAGTTCTTCAATTCCCTCCAATTACATTACAGGATGCTCTCCCAGTCCGGATTCTACGACCGGACTTCCCTATCATGACAGCTGTTGCCCTGCTTCAAATACGTTTTCGGGCACTATGAGTTCTGGAATTTATATCTGCAATGGTCCAACAACAATTGATGTATCGAGTCAAGACTTTACAGTTGCAGGAGGCTCAACCGCACCCAATAATGGAGTGTTGCAGATCTACGTGTTCAATGGAACAGCGGGAGCTAATGATTTAACAATTCAAGGATCATATGGAGTGAATGTGAATACCTCTACTAGCCCCGCTCAAAATGGGAATTCGGAGGACTTACAAATATTCGTGTCAAACACGTCAACTCCAAACTGTTCTCCCAATTCCGCAGGGACAGGTATCACGGGAGGAGGCTACATAGCATTTACCACTCATGGATCCAATGTGCCACAAATTAGCGCTGATCTCTATGCACCTAATGACTCAATGACCGTATCGGGAGCTCCATTTTCTAGTTGGGTAGGCCAAGTTTTAGTTTGTTATGCAAGCTTCAAAGGTGGTGGAAATGGCAAAGCCACGATGTATTCTGATACTAATAAAATTGCCTCATATACTTCTTGGATAGTGTCGGGATACAAAGATTAGCTAGTGGGTCCAAAATCGAATAGCTGTAGCAAAATTAACTGGTAAGCATTAGATGCAAGCTCGCATAGTTCACCAGTTGATCCGATTAGAGCTCAGAGTCATTTCATCATGCTTAGGCTCCCATTGATTCCCTAAAATGTTTGGCAGAAGATACACACTCTAATAAATGTTCATTATTTGAAACGAAAGTAATTCCGCCGACTTGAGGCATGATTTCATTGGCAATCTCATTGGAAAGCCTGTTACGGTGCTCCGGTGGAATAACCCATCTTCTAAAAAGAAATTGGTCAATTAAACCAAGTTGCTCCTTGGTAATTTTTGTTACATCCCACTTATAAATATCGGCACTCAGATTTTGAATTGGAGGTAAAGGGTAAGCATTTGGCGGGGGGAAAAGAGGGGCCGCTAATCTATTTTGGTTGCCCATTGGACGCATAGGCATTATCCAGTTGTGGGTAGCTTTCCTGAAATAAAAACCATGAGTCCTGTCACGGACAACATATGTTCCTGCGGCAAGATCTCCTAGGCGCTGGTTGTTGGCGGTTGCAATTATGGAAATTGCTCCCACTGTATAGAAAAGACCAGGGATGGCGTCAGCAACTCGAATAAGGTTGCGAATAACACTTTGTCTAAAGGTGACTGAAGCGCCGTCAGATCTTATAACTCTAATTCCGGTTGCACGCTTGCCTAGTGATTTTCCTGAACCAAGGACCTCAAAAAGTATGAAATAGCCAAAGACAATTAAAAATGATCCCACAATAATCAAAATTGCACCGATCGTCTGGCTACCTAAGCCAGAACCAACTGAAAACACGACTAATAAAGCAAACAAGTATAAAGATGTAATTTGGACTATTGAGTCAACCATTAAGGCAATGAATCTAGAACCTAAACCCGCAAGTTTGTATTCAATTGCAATACCTTCTGGAGAAGCTGTAACATAAATATCGTCTAACTGCATATGAATTACTCTCGCTTCAACATTGAACGTTCACCTGACTGGGCCGAGCTAGACGAATTAACGCGTCGACATAGTGTAAGTATGAGAAAACTAGGGGTTCAGAATACATTCCGTTTGGGCACATTGTATCGACGTTCCACTACTGATCTTTCTATACTAAGAAGAGAATTTCCAAATACTCCGGATGTTGAAGCATTAAGTGAAATAGTATCACGGGTTCACGGGCGCGTGTATGGAAGTATCCGAAGAGGAGAATCATTCGAAGAGTGGTTTACATATAGAGTTTGGAATAGTGTCAGAAATGGCGGGAAAACACTGGCATTTGTAGCACTGTTTCAGATTGCGATAGGAATTTTGGCTGCTATTTGGGCTCACCTGGAGCCAGGTTCGGCGGCATCAGCCATTGGCATAACCTTGCCTATACCAAAGGCAAACGTTTCTAGCAATTTTATAGTCAACTCTCCTTTTGATTACAAAATAACTCTTGCTGTTTATATATTTACCCACAATATTGAAATTTCTATACTCGCTTTTGCCGGAGGCGCATTGCTCGGCATTCCCACATTTGCGTTACTTAGCTGGAATGCTTTGAACTTAGGAGTGCTTGTGGTATTAGAGTTTCAAGCCGGTAATGGGGAATATTTCATGAGACTGGTTCTTCCCCATGGACTATTGGAGCTTTCTCTAGTTACGGTTGCCGCCACGAGTGGTCTTTTGATTGCCAAAGCAGAACTTTTTGCTACTATCCGATCTCGAGGGCAGGAGCTGAGATTGATACGCAATAGTGTTGTGGATTCTCTGCTTTTGTCACTGTTGCTTCTGGTGGTTTCCGGGCTGGTTGAAGCACTTGTGACCACTTTATATTTGCCACTGTGGTCAGCCATATCTTTAGGAGTGATCTTGTTTTCTCTTTTTTGGGGAGGAGTATTCATTTTGGGAAGAAGTTCACGGGAGTCAAAATGGAGAGACAAAGACACGATTGAAGGCCTTATATCGATCGTGAATGAAGTGCCGCACGAGTGAAAATACTTACATTTGACCTGGTTGCACTAATTTTTGCAATTGGGGATTGGTATAGTGTCGTGCGGAAAGACGAGAAGCTCCAATACGTCTTCAAACCTTTGGTTCCACTGACTTTGATTTTGATGTTAGCTGTATCTAGCAGTGCAAATGGAATCACCAGTGAGAGAAGGTATTGGATAATTGCCGCTTTAATTTTTGCTTTGTTCGGGGATGTGTTTCTGATGCTTCCATTCGACGGTTTTATTTTCGGCCTGGCTAGTTTTGCGATATGCCATATTTTGATAATTTCAGGATTGCTTTTAACCAGTAATGCCAAAAATAGTCATATTAAGTTTGAATACCTAATCCTATTCTTGGTTGCATATCTAATAATTGGTGCAGCTCCGCTTTATGGAATTGTAAAGGGACTATTTAAAAACAAGTTGCAGAAACTATTGGTGCCAGTATTTATTTACTCGCTACTTTTAACATTTATGGCTAGCACACTTTTAGCAAGTCAAGTTAGTGGGCATTTCCTTTACTTGGCAGGCATTGGAGGAGCATTTTTTGTGGCTTCAGATATGATTTTGGCTTTTAATAAGTTTGCCAAGCCAATTAGAAATGGAGATCTTCTGGTGCATGTGACATACCATGTAGCTATTGCTTCAATAGCAACGGCCTTTGTTTGGATACCTTGCAATTAAGTAATGCCTGGGAATTTGAAGGAATCTACGATCGAAGCCTTAGAGATAGGTAAGCTTGCTGTGCTGAGCGGGCCAGATTATACGGATCTCCTTGAATAACCTTCACACCCTGTGCCCGAAGAAGATTAATTGCACGCTGCCTAGATTCTAGATAATCTAGTGCAACTACTTGGCGAAAGGCGTCTATTGGTCGAGTCGAACGAACTTGGATTATTTTATCAATATCAGGATCTCTCGATGAAACTACCATTATTGAGTGCCTTTTTTTAATAACGGTTACAGCAGCCGATAGAGCTCTAGCTGAAGCTTCATCAAGAATGTCAGTAAATAAGATAATCATTGATCTCCGCTTGTTGGCAACCATCTGAAAAGCGAGTTCATAATCGGGCTCCACCAACTCAGGTTTTAGTTCGTATACTGTTCTGACAACGGCATCGGCCCCTTTTCGTCTGGGCTCCAAGTTGCGTAAAATCCTGTCAGAAAAGGCAATTACCCCCACCCGGTCTCCAGAGTCCTCTGCGGCAACTGCAACGTAAGCCATAGCGTCTAAAGCAATATCAAGCCGGTTTGCAATGCCAATAGGAGCACTCATCAGCCGACCGGTATCAATCATGCAAATGACGAGTCGATTGTCTTCGACCCTATAGACGTTGGACATGGGTTTGCCTACTCTTGCCGTGACCTTCCAATTAACTTGTCTAATATCGTCATCTGGCATGTAATCTCTAATTGTTTCGAGCTCGGTCCCAAGTCCAAGCCTCCCAAGCATTTTTCCTTCTTCAGAGTGAAGCCGTCCTCGTCGCCTCAATTCCTGGAGTCTCCTTGCCCCAGGGAGGTCAGGAAAAATAGAAACCGTTGTGGCTTGCCCAGCTAGATGGTCGACCGTAGCGAGCCTTAAGGGTCCGCTTAATCTGACGGCAACTCTTGGCAAGATATGAGTTCCTCTGCTCCTTGAAATTAGTTGACCTTCGAAATTTCTTGTTTTAAGCATCTCAGGCTCAACGCCAATGTCATATGGTGTTTGCTGGCGAATCGTGACAGTCGAGGAGTAGTTTGGATCAACCGAGATCTTAATATCATCTTTTACCCCCCGAACAGTGGTTTTAGGTGCTAGGCGGATCACTTTAGGAGCAAAGCTTGCAAAAATTACATCGATCAGCACCATTATGGCAATAGCTAAAAATAACCAAGTAACAAGTCCAACCGGAATTGGTGGAAACGATACCACCAGCACTGCCAAAATTGCGAGCAGAAGGGTAACTCTGGTTGGGGCAAATTTAAAAGATCTTTGGGATCGGTTCATCTAGGGATTGGAACACTATTTAATACAGCGGCGATAGCATCCTCTGGGCCGAACCTATCGAGTTCGGCCTCTGGAGTCATTACTAATCGGTGACAAAGAACTGAGGGTGCAATCGAATAAACATCATCAGGTGTAACATAGTTTCTTCCACTCATGCTCGCAAAAGCTTTTGCAACCATATAAAGGTGTACAGCGGCTCTAGTACTGGCTCCAAGTGAGATCGAAGGAAGATTTCTTGTAGCTTGAACGATATTGACCACATACCGCATGATCTCCTCATTTGAATGCACTAGCTCAACTTCTCTTTTTGCTTGGGCAATTTCATTCATACCAGCTACTGTGGACACATTTTCAAAAGCCAATGGATTAAGCCCAAGGCGACCTTGTTTAAGAACTTCAAGCTCTTCGAGGGCTGAAGGGTATAGCACTTGGATTTTAAGCAAGAATCTGTCCAGTTGGGCTTCGGGTAATGGATAAGTACCTTCGTATTCGATCGGATTTTCAGTAGCTATAACGGTAAATGGGCTTGGGAGTGTTCGAGGTTCGCCATCGATAGTTACTTGAGCTTCCTGCATCGACTCTAGAAGTGAAGCTTGTGTTTTTGGAGGAGTTCTATTTATTTCGTCAGCTAAGACTATATTGGCAAATACTGGGCCTGGTCGAAACACCAATTCACCACCTCTAAGTGTCATAGTCCCAGTTACATCGGAGGGTAACATATCGGGGGTAAATTGGATCCTCTTAAAAGTGGTTCCAAGAGATTTCGATAAAGTCGCTGCTAGTAGAGTTTTTGCCGTTCCCGGGGGACCTTCTAAGAGCACATGACCACCAACACACATAGCGGCTAATACGGCATCTATGACGTGGTCTTGCCCAATTACAACTTTTGACACCTCAGCCTTGACTCTTGTTCGAAGTTCGGCAAAACTACTGATGCCGTCTCCACTTTGATTTGTCATTTATTACCTTTCTGTTTTATCTGGTAGGAAGAACTGAGTCTGATCCATTACGCTGTCTTTCTATGTCTCCAACAGCATTTGATACTGCTAATAATGTTTGAACATCGTCATCGGGTAACTCTAAAATCTCTCGCCAAGTTGTCTCTACGCCATTATTCTCGGCAGTTGTCAAAGCATCATTTCTGGTATTTGACCTTGTATCTTTTGTCAAACGTACCGTTAGGCTATGTTTCAATAATAAAATGGTCTCCAAGTTGTCTTTTGATTTCGACAAAGAGGTAGCAAGCGCATCTACATATCTGGCACGCGGGGGAGGACTAAAAGTTGGCATCGGGGTTGGACGACCCAGTCGTCTTATCCGAGTAGTTAACCAAAGGCCTAATATGAGCACTGAAAAGATTGCGATATCTTTGATTCTTCCCGGTATCGTTTGAGCTCCTACAGGAGGAACGTAGTTATAGGCAAGCAAATCAGCGTCATCAAAATATACTTTCCCTCCTGTATCACCCCCTAAATTCAAACCCAAGGCAGCGTTGTCATAATGGGTCAGTAGGTCATTTGAAAGCATTGTATAGGATGGCAGGAGAACTATTTGTCCTTTTCCAATATTGAAATACGCTCCTTCGATGTCTTTACTCACGGGATCAACCAAAAATGAGTTAGAACTACTTATTCCGCCTATCGCTCCAAGTTGGCCGATAAATCCTATATTTTTGATTCCAGTAGTTAGTCCACGACTTAAATTGTCATTCTCTGGATTTGCCTCATTTACTACAATAAAGTTCCGCAATAGACCACTATTGCCACCGAATCCACTATTTCCACTACTCCCGCTGTTGCCACTACTCCCACTGTTTTGAGCCCCAGAATTAGATACCTGAATTTTCTTGCCGACTTCAATCGGCCCGGCCGTGAGAATGGGTGGATAAGCATTTATTCCAGCCATGGCAAGCAATAACCTAGTCTTAGAAATGCCACTTGGTCCCTCTACAATTAAGCGCCCTCCTGACTGCAAGAATCGAAGGAGTTTTTCCGGCGTTCCGAAATAGGCATTGAGATTTGGTTCTGTTCCAAAGGTAATAAAAGTCGATCCGCTTGCAATATCAGGCGTAGATGGAAAACTGGAAAACGATGTAACTTGGAATCGGTAATCACGCAGTAAGGTAGCGTACCCTTGAGTGCCATCGCCCTTTGTGCTCGTAGAGACTCCTCCGGGATAGCCTTGAGAGCCTGAGTTTCCACCATAAACATTCTGCAAGAGATTTAAAAGAAGAGCAATAGCTACGACAATTGACACTAAAGGAAAAAGAATTCGAAATATAAGTGGCAACCTCGCATACCAAGATTTGTACTCGAAATGAATCGGAGGCGCATCAAATGATCTATCAGTTTGGAAACTCACTTGGACTTCGCCTTTATGAGTATTTCAGGCCACTTCTCGCGGGATCGCTCTAAATGGGCATTTGTAGTGTGAAAGTCTCCATAAACTACATCTTCTAAATCAACCGAGACTTCATCAAAGTCATGCAAATGCATTTGCCTAGACAGCTTGAATCTAGGTGAAAGTTCAGTTTTTGAAAGCACTCCAGAAGACTCAAGTTTGAGAAGTCCCACCCGATATCGAAGTCTAAGCGCAGTTTTAAGGTCGCCATTTTTCTCAGCTTCCAAGGCACTTTCTTCGAGACCCCTTATGTCAAGTTTGAGATTGGAATCCTTGTCGACTTTTTTTCTCCAGAATTTCATTCTGTATCTATTCCTATACGCAATAAAAGCAACCACTCCAATTATTATTAGCAAAATTATCCAGTCCCCAATTCCGGGATTTACCCCCAACGCTTTCAAAGTTGAAGTGTAAGTGTTCGAGGCCTTATGGAAAAT
>JABEUL010000093.1 GCA_013044465.1 Acidimicrobiales bacterium | reverse complement strand
CGCAAGATTTCTGATCATATCTACTGCCATAGAATCTTGCTTGCCAACCAGCCTTTCGATGTCTTTCAAATCAATGTCAAGTAGCGCGCCGGGGTGTGAAGCCGAGGACAACATATTCTCTAAATCACTCAATGTATTGAGATCCCCAATCGCCTTAGCCATTGCCGCCATATTGGCCACCCCACCGGATGAGAAGTCGTCACCTTGGTCCCATGCCAAGTTGGGCAGTATCTGGCGCAAGTTATTGGATAAACGGTTAACCTGCCATGCCAGGTCAATATCTGACATCAAGGAGTTTGCAAGGGCATCGAACTGTGCTCTTTGCTCCGGGCTCATTGAAGCCACCAGCGCCGACATGGCAGCCATCTGATTGGCAAGCGCAGCTAGCAACTCATCTAATGTTTTTGGATTTCCAGGAAAAAGATCGCCAAATTTTTGCATGAACTCTTCGAAGGTGGGGTTTAAGTCCTGGCCATTCTGTCGCTGTTCGATCATCTGATTGAGTGCATCGAGTGCATCCCTTACTCGAGCTGTCTCTTCTGGGTTCTGGCTAGCGGCAGCTTTTCCCAGATCGTCGAGAAAAGATTCCAAAATCTCTTGACGTAGCTTTTCTCTCAACTCCTGGTAGCGATCTTTGGCCGCAGTTGAGGTGAAGTCGTAGTCTTCTAACTCTGCCATACGACTTGCCAAATCTGAAGGGAGCAAGTCTAAATGCATCTTTCTCATCTCTAGGGCTTCGCCAGAAACTTCCCTCCTTCTCTCATCATTTGAGTTTTTTGCAGCTTCGACAAGTTCATCAAGTGAAGAACGCTCAGTTTTCAAGATCTCATCCATTTCAGAGTCGGCTTCCCCGAAAATGCCCTCAGGGTCAATGGCATGCTCGAGATCTTTCTTGGCATCTCTTAGGTGCTCAAGAATCTCACGAAGGCCAGGAACTCTTTCGCCGTTTGCTCCGATGAATCCGTTTTGCAACAGCCGTCTAAGAGCTGCCGAGACGTCGCCGTGGTAGAGGAGGTCATCGGTGATCTGCTCCATTATTGACTGGGCATCAAGTTCTAGAAAGTCTTGAGTGCCATCCCAAGCTCGGTACTCCCATCTATTGCTCATCGGCTAGTCATCACTCAGGCTGTCCCGCCTAAAAACCCGTGCATTCGGACTTTCTTGTCTGGCCCTATAGGTTGATTTGTTTCCGATTGAATCTTTGTTAAGTCTCTTGGAGAGGTGAAGTCCCTCTAGGACTAGTTCCATTGCACTTGCAATGCATCCGGGAGATTCGCTGCCTGCAAGTTTGAATACAGGTTCTTGAAGGCCCGGAGATAGCTCCATTGCTATTTTGTAAGAGTCACTTGAGAGATCATCACCTACATGGATTACTGCTCCGTTTTCAAAAGCGGCAACAATTGATCCAAAGGTCTCACTGGGAACATGTTCTTTAAAAACAGCCAACGTAGCAGCTTTTAGCAGTTTATTTACGATCTCTTCGTCACCGCCTTCATCAAATGACTCGATCTCCACCTTTCCCATGGTGGATGAGACAAGTGCACTTAGATCTGAGACTCTTGGAACGGCTTCTTCTTCACCTACACTTATCGATCGCCTGATTGCATTTGCAACAAGATTTTCATAATTGGTTATTGATAGTCTCACCGATACTCCGGAGCGCTGATTGACATGTGGTGATAAGCGGGCAAGTTGGCTTAGTGCTGCAACAATTTCCAGCATAAATTTTGGAACAGTTACTTTTACCCCAAGTCCTTCGATGTGACTTGCTTCTTGTTGAACTACTTTTATCTCACTTGGTACATCTTTAGGGTAGTGGGTGCGAATCTGTGCTCCGAAGCGGTCCTTAAGAGGAGTTACTATTCGGCCTCTGTTGGTGTAGTCTTCTGGATTAGCAGAAGCAACCAAGAAGATGTCAAGTGGAAGCCTAATTTTGAACCCTCTTATTTGAACATCTCTTTCCTCAAGAATGTTGAAAAGCCCTACTTGGATTCGCTCGGCTAAGTCAGGAAGTTCATTTATTGCAAATATCCCTCGATTAGTTCTTGGAATCAATCCATAGTGAAGAACTAATTCATCTGAAAGGTATCTGCCTTCTGCGATCTTTATGGGATCAACTTCTCCTATCAAGTCGGCAACTGAGGTGTCTGGGGTGGCGAGCTTTTCTCCATACCTATCTCGACTGGAAACCCAAGCAATTGGAGTATTTTCTCCTTGATCTTCCACGATCTTTTTTCCCAATGGTGAAATGGGATCGTATGGGTTGTCGTTTAACTCGGTCCCTTCAACAATGGGCATCCACTCGTCAAGAAGTTCGACAAGAGATCTGACCAAGCGAGACTTGCCTTGACCTCTTTCACCCAAAAGAATAATGTCGTGCCCTGCAATCAAGGCATTTGCAAGATCTGGAAGCACAGAATCTTCGTAACCAATAAATCCACTGGCTATGGGCTTTCCATCTCTGAGCTTTTGGACGGCATTGTGAGCCATTTCAGCCTTAATATTTCTGTAAATCCAGCCGGAATCACGCAGTTCTTGAAGAGTTTTTATAGAAGGAGGGGTATTTGAATCCACATAAAGAGCTTAGATCCCAAGACCCACCGAGAGGACTTTGGAAGATGGTTTTTCTGAATAAATTTCATGTTTGGGAGGCTAATTTCACGTGATTTTAGAGTCTCTCTTGTCATGAGGTTCCCCGAAATTGGCCAAAATTCGTTGACCTTTAAGAAATTTCTCTATTTTGTAGATAATTATTATTGCCTATCTACCAGGTATTATATGTTTACTATCGATTGAATGAATAGAAAATTTAGTTTCTATCTTCTCATAGGCCCCTATGACGCGCTACGGTGTTATTTTGGTGACACTCACTGATTCAAATCCGAAACCCGCTTCAACCCCTGTATCGCTGGGAGGGGTAAGAGGCGGTCCAAAAGTCAAAACCCTAAGAAAGGGCGCTTGGTGGCTTCCCCAGCTAGCCAGTGGCGTCGGGCTTTTCCTCTTTGTGGTCTATGCCACATGGACTGCATTTAGGAACGGGCACTACTACGTGGGCAATGGAAGAGACTACCTATCTCCTTTTTATTCGCCATGTTTGACTAGTTCATGCGTGAATACTTCCAACCACGTTTTCAACTGGTGGAAGCTCTCTCCAGCTCTTCTTATCCTTATTTTCCCAGGTGGTTTTAGAGCCACATGTTATTACTACCGAAAAGCCTACTACCGCTCTTTTTGGTTTTCACCTCCAGCCTGTGGCGTCACTGAGCCTCACAAGAAGTATTCAGGTGAGACCAAGTTTCCTTTGATTTTAAATAACATCCACCGATACTTTTGGTATTTCGCAGTGGTTTTCGCAGGAATTTTGACCTACGACGCAGTCTTGGCATTTAGATTTTCTGGTGGAATCGGGATAGGACTTGGCACCTTAATCTTTATTATCAATGCGGTGCTGATTTGGCTCTACACGCTTTCATGTCACGCTTGTAGGCACTTATGTGGCGGTCATACAAACACATTTTCCAAGGCACCTGTCAGGTACTGGTTCTGGAAGAAGATATCGGTCATTAATCCCCATCACATGTTGTTTGCTTGGCTTAGTTTGGTTTGGATTGGATTCACTGATTTTTATGTTTACCTAGTGGCAATGGGCACAATACATGACCCTAAGTTCTTTTAATTCTCGTGAGATATACATGTTTTTTGCAAACTTGGAAAGGTCAGGGTGTAGGTTGTGACTGAGTCTTCAGTTGAGACACATGATTACGATGTCGTGATAATCGGTGCAGGAGGAGCTGGACTCCGGGCAGCTATCGAATCCGTTGCAAGTGGTGCCAAAACGGCACTGGTCTGTAAATCGCTTCTCGGCAAAGCACACACAGTT
>JABEUL010000092.1 GCA_013044465.1 Acidimicrobiales bacterium | reverse complement strand
GTTGATGCTTCGAATTTGCAGCGCCAAATACTCCACAACGTTGATCGAATCGGAGACAGGAAAGTTGATAGCGCCAAAAAGACACTTACACTCCTTAATCCTGATGTGAATGTAATCACCTATGACACTCGATTAGGTGCCGATAATATTTTAGAAATCTTTGACGGATATGACGTAATTGTGGATGGAACAGATAACTTTCCAACCCGTTATCTTGTCAATGACGCTTCACTAATTAAAGACATTCCAGTAGTTCACGGTTCAATATTTAGATTCGAGGGGCAAATCACCGTATTCCAACCCTGGATTGGTCCTTGCTATAGGTGTCTCGTTCCTGAGCCACCTCCGGCTGAATTAGCTCCATCATGTGCAGAAGCTGGGGTGTTGGGAGTACTTTGTGGAATTGTCGGTTCTCTTGAAGCTGTTGAAGCTATCAAACTATTACTCGGAATAGGCGACTCGTTATCTGGCCGTTTGCTTTCTTACGATGCACTTGGCCAAGAATTTAGGACCTTTAAAGTCAGGCGTGATCCAAACTGCCCAACATGCGGGGACAATGCCGGAGAAATTGTTATTGCTGAATACGACGGACTTTGCATACCTCATGTGAAAGAACCCGCCAAGGTCTAAACTTTTAATAAAGAAGAGGTTTACTTTTGGCCACTGCAATCTGAATTGATGGTGGATTTAATTACTTTTGGTATCAATGATGCAGGTAAATTAGTTAGTTTTGTGGTCAACTTGCGAGATTAGAAATTAGAGGGCTCACAATTCTCTAAAGTTATAGCTATGTCCAAAGATGAAAAAGCAAATAATAGGGCAACGGATTCTGGAATTGAGATTAAGCCTCTATACACCAAAAGTGATTTAGAGGGTTTTGACTACGACTCTAAGCTAGGAACACCAGGAGCCTACCCCTACACAAGAGGGGTCCAGAAAGATATGTATAGGGGCCGTCTTTGGACGATGCGCCAGTATGCTGGCTTCGGATCGGCTGAATCAACCAACGAACGGTTTCATTTTCTCCTTGGTGCTGGCCAAACCGGACTTTCTTGTGCATTTGACCTCCCTACCCAGATGGGCTTTGACTCTGACCATAAAAGGGCTGAGGGCGAAGTAGGCAAAGTCGGTGTGGCCATTGATTCGATTGAGGACATGTCGCTACTTCTTAAAGGGCTTCCTCTAGACACTGTCACTACATCTATGACCATTAATGCGACAGCATCCATACTCTTGCTGCTATATGAACTGGTGGCTGAGCAAAATGGAGTACCTTCTGAGAAACTGGGTGGAACTATCCAAAACGATATTTTAAAAGAATACGCTGCACGTGGAACATATATCTATCCACCTAGGCCCTCGATGCGTCTTATCACTGACACTTTTGAATACTGCGCCAAGAACATGCCTAATTGGAATACGATTTCAATATCTGGCTACCACATCAGGGAAGCTGGTTCAAGTGCTGTCCAAGAGATTGCATTTACGATTGCCAACGGAATAGCTTACGTGGAAGCAGCCCTTAAGACTGGGCTTGATATAGATGATTTTGGACCACGGCTTAGTTTTTTTTGGAATGCACACAATCATCTTTTTGAAGAGGTGGCAAAGTTTCGTGCAGCAAGGCGTATGTGGGCAAAAATCATGATCGAGCGCTTTCACGCCAAGGACCCAAAGACTGCCAAAATGCGGTTCCATACCCAAACTGGCGGATCAACTTTGACCGCTCAGCAGCCTGAGAACAATATTGCAAGGGTGACTATTCAAGGTTTGGCTGCAGTACTTGGCGGGACTCAGAGTCTCCACACCAATGGCTTTGACGAGGCATTAGGACTCCCCACGGCAAAGGCTGCCAAAATTGCCCTTAGAACTCAACAAATTATTGGTTTCGAATCAGGAGCTACCGATACAGTCGATCCACTGGCTGGCTCATGGTTCATAGAGAGTCTCACCGATGAAGTTGAAGCTCAAGCTTGGGAGTACTTGGACAAGATTGAAGCAATGGGTGGAGCGGTAACTGCAATTGAAGAGGGTTATATCCAAGAGGAAATTGAGAAATCAGCTTACAGCTATGCAAAGGCAATTGATAGTGGTGAAAAAGTAGTGGTTGGAGTCAACCGTTTTGGCGATGAATCGTCAGACTCTCCCGATGTATTTCCAATTGATCCTCAGCTGGCCATTAATCAAATTGCAAGGACTAAGAAGCTCAAAGAAACCAGAGACAACGAGTTGGTCAAAAAGACTCTTGGTGATCTATTGCAGGCAACTAATGGCAGCACAAATCTACTAATTCCTATGAAAGGAGCGCTCCGAGCAAGAGCAACTTTGGGTGAAGTCTCAGATGTGTTGAGAGAAGCCTTTGGTGAGTATAGACCTAGCTACTGAACAGCCTTCGCCTTGTTAGTGGCATAGTCAATTGCCGTCAGTGCCATAGCAAAGGATGAAAAAACTACTGCATCATCTGCACTTTGCGTAACACAAGCTTGTGCAAAAGCGCTTTGGTGATTCATGGAACCATTTGAGTCAATGCCAACCAAGGGATGAATGGATGGAATTTTTAAGGATACATTTCCCATATCCGTGGATGCACTAAGACCAATTATGTCATTTATTGGAAGTTCCACACCCAGATCGGATGCGGCTTTTCTATAGCTCTGACCTAACAGATCATCATGTTTAAACTCTGAATAGGCGGGTCCTAGCTCATTGATGTAAAGCGATGTTCCAGTAGCAAGTGCGCCTGCTTCAAAACAAGCCATTACTCTTTTTCTCAGTTCGCCAAGCTGTTTAAGAGTGGATGAGCGAATGTAGTAGGAAGCCGATGTGTGATCTGGGACAATGTTAGGTGCGTCACCACCTTTTGTGATGATCCCATGGTATTGATCTCCTTTTGGCAAGTGTTGGCGAAGAAGTCCGAGGGAGACTTGCGAGACAACTTGAGCATCTAAAGCATTGCGCCCGAGTTCGGGACTGGCAGATGCATGTGCTTCTTTTCCCTCATAGTGAACTTCAAATTGCTCAAGTGCACGACAGTGCATTGTTATATTGTGCACAGGGGCTGGATGAATCATCATGGCAGCATCAACTCCCACAAATGCTCCTCTATCCATCATGAGAATTTTGCCGCCGCCGCCTTCTTCGGCTGGAGTACCAAGAATGAGAACTTTTATCCCCAAATCACCCACCAATTTTGAAAGTATTATGCCAGCTCCAACTGCTGACGCCGCAATTATATTGTGACCACATGCGTGACCTATTCCAGGGAGAGCATCATATTCAGCACATATGGCTATAGTTATTTCACCTTCACCCAGAGATGCCCTAAATGCAGTCGGAAGATCGCAGATCCCTCCCTCTACCTCAATATTGGCTTCGCCAAGAGCTTCAGCACACCAATTGAGAGCTCGATACTCCTCAAATGCAAGTTCCGGATGGGCGTGAATATTATGTGATAGGTCGATTACCCTTTGTCGATGCGGTTCAAAAAGAGCCCTAAGTCTAGAAAGGTCAACCTCAGCCATCTTTTAGTTAACCAATAACTACTAAGACGTCTCCAGGACCAACAGCGTCGCCTGATGACACTCTGACTTCTTTCACAGTGCCAGCAGTGTCAGTGGTAATGGCGTTTTCCATTTTCATGGCTTCAAGTGTGACTACGGTCTGGCCAACTTCCACGCTGTCGCCTTCTTTCACATGAACCTTTACCACGGTCCCTTGCATGGGCACTGTTATGGTGCCGCTTGAAACACTTAATGGTCCGCCACTGTTGGTTGGCTTAGATCGTTTGGCCGAACTACCTGATTTGGTCGATGTTCCAGATGGAATGCCTTCAGTTGGAAGCCAAAGTTTCACCCTGTAGCGACGGCCGTCTACCTCTGCATCAACATCTCTCAAAACTTTTGTAGAGCCATCATCTCCAATTTGAGTGGCCTCTGGTTTAAAGGGCGGGATTGACGAAAGGTCCAGCCTGTCTTCTACCCACCTAGTTGAGTGCTCACCAGCTATAAATTCTGCATTTGACAACACGGCTTTGTGGGAGGGAATCGTAGTTGCTACGCCCTCTATCACCATCTCATCAAGGGCCCTTAGCATCTTCTTTCTGGCAACTTCACGGTTTGGTCCCCAAGTAATGAGCTTTGCAATCAAATTGTCGTAAAACTGGCTTATCACATCACCTGCATCATAACCAGCATCAAGTCGAACGCCATATCCTCCCGGGGCTCTCCACTTGGTAATTGTCCCAGGCGAGGGAGTAAATTTCCCACCAGATGGGTCTTCGGCATTAATTCGGCATTCAAAGGCATGACCAGAAGTTGTTATATCGGCCTGATTAAATCCAAGTGGTTCACCTTGGGCAACTCTAAGTTGCAGTTCAACTAGGTCCATTCCAACAACTTGCTCGGTTACGGGGTGTTCCACTTGAAGCCTTGTGTTCATCTCCAAAAAGTAGAACTCGCCGCCTTGAAACAGAAACTCAACTGTTCCGGCATTGACATAGCCACAGGCTTTAGCAACCGCCACAGCTGCCTCGCCCATCTTGATCCGGGTTTCATGGGGAAAGTTTGGAGCAGGACTTTCTTCAATTAGTTTCTGGTGCCTTCGCTGCGTTGAGCAGTCTCTTTCACCCAGCCACACAACATTGCCGTGCGCATCAGCAAATATTTGCATTTCAATGTGACGGGGCCAGTCCAGATACTTCTCCAAGTAAATTTCATCCCGTCCAAATGCGCCTAGTGCTTCTCTCTTGGCAGAGTCCATGGCTTCTTGAGCATTGTCTGGGTTGCTCACAACTTTCATCCCGCGACCCCCGCCCCCATACGCTGCTTTAATTGCAATGGGCCATCCAAAGTCTTGGCCAAATGAAAGAATCTCGCTAACATCTCCAACTGGCTCAGATCTGCCAGGCACGCCATTTACCCCAGCGGCCTCGGCCGCTAGTCTCGAACTGATTTTATCCCCCATAATTTCTATGGCCTCTGGAGGCGGGCCAATAAAGGTAACGCCCAAATCAGTAATTGCTCTGGCAAAGTCAGTATTTTCCGAGAAAAAGCCGTAACCTGGGTGAAGAGCGTCTGCCTTTGACTCAGTTATAGCCTTGATGATGGCTTCAGTATTAAGGTAGCTCTCTGCAGCTGTTTCACCAGGTAGTGCATATGCTTCGTCTGCCAGGCGGACATGTAGCGCATCGCGATCAAGCTGAGAATAGAC
>JABEUL010000091.1 GCA_013044465.1 Acidimicrobiales bacterium | reverse complement strand
GTAATTGCATTCGGTGTCAAGGACTTTGCAAATTTAATAATAAAATGGTTAACCCAAAACACTGAAACGATAAAGAAAAATATGGAGCATCTATTTCGTTCCTTAATAGCTACGATTGTCTCAGTTCTCGTCGTAATCCAAATCGCCATATTGCAGCCCCTTCCATTCGCCGTGACAACACCACAGGTGCCAAGTTGGTATGTGGATGTAACAAATAAGCTTCCAAATAATGACGTCGTCTACGTGGGAGTGAACTCACTTGAGGGGTTTTTATTGATGTACTGGCAAAGTGAAACCAGATTCCATGTGAGGCTTGCAAATAGTTTCAGTGGAATTTTTGTTCCTAATACTAAAACTCCACAAATGCCGTCCTTACAGGACTACATGGACGCATCCTATTTAGGACAACACTACCAACAAGTCCTAATAAACACATTTAAGGCACAGCTGTTAGAGTCAGGCGTAGATGCTGTGGTATTCCAAGATGCTCCATCTAATACTTATTTGATCAAGATCATGCAGTCAATTACAGGCTACGGCGGTGAAGTCGATAGTGGAGGCTACCTCTTTGTGATGAAACATTCCAACTAGCGCTGATTCATCCAAGTCACACTGTATATAGTGACAGGAGAAGACCCATTGCTGTAAATACGGATTTCGATTAAATCACCGCTGGGTCCAGGTGCAGCCCTTACTGTCCATATTCCAAAACCATGCAATACTGAATTTACTCTGGGCAAGTTGGCTGAAGGAGTGACACCCTGTATCAAAGCAGCTTGAACTATTCCATTGTTGCTCGGCTGCTCACGAGCTAATAAGGTATTAGTCGAATCATCCCACATCTCCACATTTACTCCCCCACTGTCTGAAAGTTTCACCTGGGCGACCAGACTATCTCCAGGTCCGGATCTAATGAATGCCCCGTAGCCAACATAACCTGAAAGAGATCCTCTCGAAGAAATAGAAGTTGGAATTCCATTTTGCGAATCAACTTGTCCAATATTTGACTCCAGTGCCCAACCGGGTTCTTCAGCTACCGACTTTTTGGAAGGATCTGGGCCGACGAAAATACTCTCCCCAGGAGTTAAACCATGTTCTTCATAAAGATAAATACCTGAACTTGAATACCTTAGTGTGACATTTGCACTCGTTGCCAAATAGCTGAGCGTGGACAAAGTATCTGAGACTGACTCAGTTTCAATACCCGCATAAGGCGCTACAACTATCCACAGATTGGCTTGATTGACCGGGAATAGTCCTGGACTTCTCATTGCGTAAATGTACTTTCTTTCAGCAAGTGTTCCAGCTATTCCTTGAGAAGCAATTACCTCACCTCCTTGAGGGATCATCGACTCCGCCGAACTTAGAGCGCCACCACTAGCTCTAGATACATCTAGCCAAGCAGTCGGAATCTTGGGAAACCATATCAAGGTATAGCCAATTGCAATAATACCTAAGACGACTAAAGACATTTTATGAAGTAACGTCATACTTCCAACTTTTCCCAAAACGTCAAAAAAACCATAGATAAGAAGAAACTCAACTGGAAGCGACTGAAAGCCGGGAAATGCAAACACTCCTTGCCGGTAGTCATTAGACACGTTAACCAAGAGTATTAAAAAAGGTGCAACCAATCCCCATGGCGAAAGCACTCCAATTACTCCGGCAGATCCTAACTGTGCAAAAATATCACTTAAGCGTTGCTTTATTCGTGAGGCTATGTCTCCCAAGTGGGTAAATATTCCAAATATTTTACTGATAGAAGATCCTTGCCCTAGATAGGGGTATCCATCTTTAATTGTCAAGCTTTGATCAGCTCCCAAGATATAAAACCCGCAGAAAGCAATTAACGACAGCCCAACTGTAAGTAGTCCAACTCTAAGTCGATCTTTGACAATCAAAAGGGTGAGGCCAATACCTAGCAACCACAGAACTCCTACCACTCCACAGCTCAACTCAAAACCCGCAAATATAAAGGCATTCCTATACCTACCCTGATCAAAACTCGAACAAGCCCCTATGAGGAAAAATAATGCAACCGATTCTAAATGAAAATCTCCGGCAACGCTCCAAAAGATCCATGGATTTCCAGCCAAAATCAAAGCGGCCAATATGTAGACCTTAGATTTGGATAATTTTGGATTACTTTTCCAATATTCTTTGGCGCCAATCCAGTTCAGCAGCATTATCTCAGCTCCTACAACACAAGCAACCTGAACAATCAGCAACCACAGAGAAGCTGGAATTAATAAAGCTGGCCATGAGAGAACCCACATTATTATCTCGCCGTGATTGCCAAAAAAACTGAATCCAGCAACAGTATCAAACAGGAAAAAATGTCCGTGGGATATCATCCACGCTGCCTGCGAATAAAGCGCACTATCCCATGAAAGTGAACCTCGATTGTAGATTAAAAAGCTCCAGGCCATCATGGCCACACCTTGGATTGCAATAATTGCAAAGCCAAGCTTAAAGAGTTTTGAATCCTTTTTTTCAGTCATCTATTCGGCGTAAATAAGACCTGTCGATTAAACCTTTTCTAAATAACATATACTCGAATGAAGTTTTTAGAACGCCAAATCCATACTTAACACTTCGTCTGAAATTAATAGATGATGAATCTGGCTCGTAGCGCGTCGGGCAAGAAAGTTCACCAATCCTGAAACCTGCCGCCAATGCCTGAACAATCATTTGGTTATCGAAAACGAAATCATCCGAATTTTCTTCAAGACGTAAAGAAGTCAACACATCTCTAGAAAAAGCTCTAAATCCTGTATGATATTCAGAAAGTTTATATCCCACCATTTCATTTTGCACCAAGGTAAGTACACGGTTGGCAAAGTACTTCCACTTTGGCATTCCGCCTAGTAGGGCCCCGGGCCCAATTATTCGTGAGGCTACTACAAAGTCATACACATCATAAGCAACCATGGAGGCAATACTCACCAAGAGAAGTGGTGTGTACTGGTAATCTGGATGAAGCATTACTACGACATCAGCTCCTCTTTGAAGTGCCGTATTGTAACAAGTTTTTTGATTGCCTCCATATCCGCGATTAAAGTCATGTTTAACCACATGAAGATTCAACTGTTGGGCAATTTTAATAGTGTCATCGCTAGATACGTCATCAACCAAAATAATGTCATCCACAAGCGTCTGATCAACTTCTTTAACAGTTTTCTCTAAAGTGCTTGCTGCATTATAGGCGGGCATCACAACTGCAATTTTTTTTCCGTTAATCATTCCAAACTACCTTCCAAACCATTCTACTGGGGTCCAGTGAACCGAATCGGGAGAATTTCTGAATACCCATATGGATACCCATTCGCCCCATTTACAAGATTTGCTTCAAAGTAGGTGGGTTCAGGAACTACCACTCCTCCACGAATATAAAATGTTGCTACACCCTGGGAGTTTGTATAGCCAATTACGGGAGTCATTCCTCGATGTTCATTTTCAATATTCACCCAATAGTTTGAATTTCCATTTGATGTGGAAATTGTAGCTAATCCGATTTGAGTGCTGTATTGGTTGTAGACAATTTGGCTCATATACACCTGAACACCAGACTTTTTAACGGGCCTGTCGAATTCGTCTAGCAGCTGAGTCTTAACGACTGTTGTCTGATTAAGAGGAATAAGAGAGTTAATGGCAACAGGAATTAAACCTAAATGAATCTGCTGTGGTCTAAATACCGGAGAAACAGATACGGTGGCTGGCTGATCGGTATATGCAACTACTTGAAAACCACCCCCAATGCCTGGCATTGCGTAAAAATTAGGTGCTGTTATGGTCATTATTGTGGAGCCATTAGGACCAACATCTGGTCCTCCGCTTGCAATATGCCAAGCAGCCGTAGTAGTACCCGCTTCTTGTATGGTAAAAACCGGATTCAAATATGAATTTAAGTTATTTGTAATTGATATCGTAATTTCATCAATTGTTTGCAACTCACCAGTAGTGTGAACACTTACAATTGCTATGTTTAAAGGCCTTGGAGTCATAATATTGTATGCCAAGAGACCTGTAAGCAAAAGCACCGCTGCACCAACTGTTGTAAATCGCCACCTAATTTTAAGTCTCATTACTTGAATTCGTTCAATGGTGGCTGCTGCTATTAGTGCGGCCGGGATTAAAGTTATTAAATAGCTGCCAAATGATCTGGAGGCAAAAAACAATACAATTGAGGGCACCAAAAATACTAAAGGCTTTACGTGCTCGTAAAATCCCACAAGTGTGATTAACGCCAGAAGCAATACGGCTAATTCAACATAGGTATAAATTGTCAGTGAGCCTCCTCCGAGGCCAAGAAAAATGGAAAGTCCGATAAATCCTTGACCAGCAGGAATGGCATGACTGGCTACTGGAGTTAGCATTCCATC
>JABEUL010000090.1 GCA_013044465.1 Acidimicrobiales bacterium | reverse complement strand
TACCTCATCCAATAGGCGTCCAACATGTTCTGCAGCACGACGATCTTCTTCGAGAATTGCGTCCGTATAATGACGGGCCATCTGGACAGTTGACCAGCCTAGTCTCGATTGTTTTTGAGACTCAGAGATTATCGTATCTAATGTTGTAGCTTGAAAATGCCTGAGTGAATGCAAATGGATGTCGCTAGAAACACCTATCTGTTCCCGAATTCGTGAGAAGGATCGACTCAAAGAGCCAGGTCGAGGCGGCTCTGGGTCGCCAGGATCAAGTGAGAATACAAATGATTGAGGCCCAACTTTCGCTCCGGTCTGAGAGGCAAATTCCATTTGCCAGTTCTTGAGGTCCATAAGTGCAGCTACTGTTTTGTCATCGATTTCAATAGAACGGTAACTGGCTTTAGTCTTTGGAGATTTTAAGGTAACGCCATTTACTCCGACCACAATAGCTTCGTCAATAGTGATTCTACGTAGCTTGTCATCAACGTCATTCCACCTAAGAGCGCATGCTTCACCACGCCTAATTCCTGTCGCAGCGAGTACACGTATAAAAGTAGCCAATCGTTGGTTCACTGGCTTTGCGGCACTAATTAATGCACGTACTTCTTGAGCCGTGGGTGATCGAACATCGAGAGGCCGTTCGGTCAAACTCCATGTTGGAAGCTCAGTATCGGCAACCGGATTTTGAAGCACATTTCCACTCCACTTCCTAGCCAACCTGCATGCACGATTAAGAATTGCTCTAACCCGACGAACTCTTTCCTTTGAAAGTCCTAACTTCTTGAGTTGTCTGAAGTATTTCTCAATTTCATAAGGGGTGAGACTCGCAATTCGCCGTTTGCCGATTGAATTGCAAATATAGAGCCTGTAGATTACGTCATAGTCGTATGCGGTATTGGGTGATAAGTCATCCCAACCATTCGCCCTCCAAGCGGCTATAGCCTCATTTATAGTAGTTGCAGGTCCCCAAAGTACCTGTACGTCCTCCTCAAGAGTAGGTAGTGTCTCCTTTGCTACAAGTAAGCGAGCGAGGGCTTGTTCAGCAGCCCTTCGTGTGCCTCGAAATCTTTGGTGCAAATGTCGAACTTTACCTTGTTCATCGCGACCAATATAAACCCGAATTTCCCACACTCCAGGTTTTCCCGTAATCGGACGAATGCTCCCCGCCATGTTTCTTCCTCCGATCAATGTTGGGTTTTTTGTTGGGTTTTTCTTAAAGAAGCATACCACTTAAATGAAAGGAGCGCTAAATATAGTCATCTACCAGCACTTATTTGAGCACCCCCAACGGGATTCGAACCCGTGCTACCACCTTGAAAGGGTGGCGTCCTAGGCCGCTAGACGATGGGGGCTAGAAAAGTTTATTAGGAACTATTAAATATAGCACTCCATGCCGGAGGCTTTATTTCTCCTGGTTACAACCATTTATAGGGTTAATAGCGTAAGTCCACGAGTCAACTTTAAGTTTCTTGAATGAAGAATTTAAACTGCAAATTTTGCATTTCATACAGTGAGGACTTCTGCCCGTCCATGTTCAGGACAACTATGAATTCTATAGTGTCTTGAAGGTCCAGGAAGAAGTTTCGTGGCTGTCTTGAAGCTCAATTCCAATTTCACCTAATTGGTCACGAATTATATCCGCTTCTTCCCATCTTTTGTCTTTCCTCGCTCTATCTCTGGCTTCAATTATTATTTCAACATAGCTAGCCACAACTTCGCTCTTATCATAATTATCACTGTCTGCAAGTGCCCCTAATTCAACTATCGTGGCTCTAAGCAATGCTCGCATTAGTTCGTATTCGTCACTTCTTGGGGTTGAACAAATCTTTTCTTCGAGATCTAAAATTGAACTTGTAAGTATTTCAACATCTATATTTTCTAATGCCCTTTTAACCCTCTCCTGGATCTTCAGTTCTTCATGATTCCCCTCAGTCCTTTGCAAGTCTGAGCTATTTATATCTTCAGCCTTATGTTTCTTTGTATCAACTTTTTGCCCGTGGCCAAGGTTTAAAGCAGTTTCAACTAGCTGGTCCAGATTAATGGATGAATCTTTTTCGAGGCGATAACTTTGACCATTATGTCTTAGAGTTACTCCCCCAAGGCCATTTACGAATGCCATTTCGCTTTCAATATCAATTACCAAAGCGCTATGTTCATCTATTCCAAGAATAAAAATATCCTTCTCTAGCATTTCCTCGAGTTTTTTTAGACGAGACTCACCCATGTAGCAATACCTTGTGTCGTGAGTTCCGCCTTCAGCGTTATCGTAGTGGGGAATTACGGCACAATTAAGTCCAGCAAGACTGGTAATTCCAAGTCCTTTTTCCCATCTAAGATCCTCCCCAACTTTATATATCTCATAAATAGGGATCGTGTAGGCACCTAGTGTCAGAGCGGCAGCCGAAGCAAAAGTGACGGCTCCGTAACTTTTTAGCTTTTCCTCGATGATTTTTGGGATCGCGGTGTTTTTCCAATTCTTCAGTGCATATGTTGGACTGCCTGGACCCGAGAAAATAAAATCGGATTTTACGAGGGACGAAATCATTTCTTGTTCAAAAAACGCTGAGCTATTAAGTTGGTCATAACGAATTGGCAAGTCAAGAATTTTCATCTCCACTTGCAGCGATACTTTAAAGTAATTAGTACTTCTCTCTCCAAGTTCTTCAGCATTTTCTTGAAAACGAAACGGAGTCCCCAGCATTACTGAATTAGTCTTGGCACCCGCAAATTTCGCCAAAACTTCCCGATGAGTTTTAACCATCGTTGGGCTAGTTTCACCAGAACCCATGAGAGTGAGAATTCTTGTGCCGTTAAGTTGCATCTTCGTTTTCAATTGCCGGGAAGTCCTCAAGTAAGGCTTCGGTGATTAGTGAAGCTAGCGAGGTAAAAACACTGTATAGAATCACTGGTTGTGCACCTTCGTCATCAGGATCTAAGTCGAAATCCGTCTCATCAGAAATATCAAAGGCGGAACCGATTGCAAGCCTGATGGCATTTACACCTCTTAAGTATTGATCTAGTTCCTCACCAGTCATTGGCATAGAGGAACTTGAATGTTTTCCAATTAGTTTAAGAGCCTCCTTATGGGATTCGAGTATTTGAGAGTCGGCCAAAGCCTTAAATTCACTGGCTAACTCGAAATCATTCAGAGATGCTTGGGGATGAAGCCTCATCAAATTAGGGTGGCTCGAATCCGGTCCTGAAAGCAAGGCAGATAATTCTCTTGCCTCGAAACCCAGAAGTTCCATTAGTCCATCAGGAAGGTGTAGCTTGTATTTCCCATCACTTGTTCGAGTGACTACTTCTAATTGACTCTCCTCATATCCACTAGCCATCTTGTTGCTCCATTGTTGCCCAGAGCCCATGGGAATGTAGACGCATTACATCTAATTCAGCTTTCTCACGTGATTCTGTTGCTACTATTGCTTTCCCTGTGGTGTGAACTTCCATCATCAATCTGTGCGCCTTTTCCTTCGAAAAGTTAAACAACTTTTGAAAAACATAAGTTACATAGACCATCAAATTAATTGGGTCATCCCAAACAACTACATGCCAAGGGAGATCTCGTCTTTGATCGGTCCAAGTATCTGAATCCGTTATATCCTGGTGGGTCGTTTCTGGTGCTACCACTGATCCTGATATATCCACAGCCCATACTCTCCTAGTACACGATTGAGTTAAAACACGAGGGATTCAAGTGTTTGACCAATATCAAGTAAGGAATTATTCGAATCAATCAGTACGAGCTGAATTTTCACTGCGATAGAAAAAACTATTGAAGCACCCAACAGGTGTATCTCAACGAGTGCAGCGGGATCATGCAGCCAATACTGGGAATACCCAACTACCCCCTGTGCGAGAAGTGCTTCAACAAAATACATAGTCCACTTTTGAAGCTTTTGTGGCACTCCAACCATACGATAAGCAAAATAGGTACCTATGGAAAGACCTACGAGGGCCCAAACCAATCCAGCATGAATTTCAGCAATTGTGGCAAATGAAATAGGCAATCGCTTACTATTTTGGTATCCCGGATGGGGGCCGGCACCAGATACCGCCGTGCCAACGGCAACCACTACCATTGTCAAGGTCATGGCTAAATGAGCCATAATTTTTACTTCTCGCTTTCGACTCGCCACTGCCTCTTTAGGGTCTAAGGTGACTGGTTCGACGGGGAGTGACCTACATCTGTGATGCAAAATTATTCCATTTGCAAGCATCAAAAGTGTTAGGACAAAGTGGAACATCACAAAAGGTGGGTAAAGATGTGAAAAAACTACCAGTCCTCCGATTAAGGCCTGTGCAATGATCCCGCCAAATAAGGCGGCCGAGAGAATTACTAGATCTTTTCGCTTCTTTCCAACCCTAAGCGCAGCAAGAAATGTGACAAAAAGCAAAATCGAAGCTGCCGTCGAGATAAATCGGTTGGTATCTTCTATCATCGGGTGGAATTGCATAGGTGCTGTAAAGGAGTTTTTCGAGCACGTCGGCCAATCCCAACATCCCAGTCCCGAACCGGTCAGCCTTACCGCGCCTCCAGTCAGCACAAGGAGCACTATCGATCTAGTTGACCAAAGGGCCAGCAATCGCAGTTTTTTTAAGGCTTTTTCGTCTTCCGGGTTAGTAATCACCTATTTCAAGTGTAGAAGACGAGGGAACTATGGTGTGCCAAAACTTCCCGCGTTTTACAAGAGCTAAATTGTCCCTAGAATAGATAAATGGCCTCGATCGCTATTGAGCGTGTGTCTGACTTCGACAAATTTAAAATTCCGGCTAAGTTGAGCGGTTATATAGCCCTTACAAAGCCAAGAATCATCGAATTGCTTCTCGTGACGACTGTTCCGACGATGATACTCGCCAAAAATGGAATGCCCTCAGTTGGGCTAATAATTTTGACCGTTGTGGGAGGAACACTTGCCGCAGGAGGCGCTAACGCTGCCAATATGGTGGCCGATCGTGATATTGACGCCATTATGAAGCGTACTAAAGGCAGGCCGCTTGTGACTGGCGTGGTCTCTGTTACGGGAGCTTTGGTGTTTTCAGTTGCCTTAGAGATTGCTGCATTTGCACTACTTGCTTTGACCGTTAATTTGCTTTCTGCTTTTTTGGCCCTTAGCGCCACACTTTTTTATGTTTTTGTCTATACCCTCATGCTGAAGCGTCACTCGACTCAGAACATCGTTATAGGGGGAGCTGCCGGAGCTGTTCCGGTGCTAGTCGGTTGGTCTGCAGTCAACAACAATCTCACACTTACCCCAATTCTGCTCGCTCTAGTTATTTTTCTTTGGACTCCTCCACATTTTTGGGCACTGGCTGTCAAGTACAAGGAAGACTATGCCGCTGCCAAGGTTCCCATGCTCCCGTCAGTGAAGTCGCTAAAGAGAACCGGGGTCGAGATACTTATCTATACAGTGGCAGTGGTGGTGCTAAGTGTTTTGTTGATTCCTGGGTCTCATCTGAGCTGGATATATGGAATTATTGCTTCAGTGTCTGGACTTGGATTTTTACTACTTGCAATAAGACTGCTACAAAAACCCACTCCCAAAGTCGCCATGAACCTATTTAAGTACTCAATTACATATTTGACGGCTTTATTTGGCGCTATTGCCCTTGACATTTTGGTTCACCATCCTTAAGTAATGAATCCTAAAAGGCTGGCTTTAATTGTCTCAACCCTTGCACTTCTACTAATTGCCATAGTAGCTGTCATCTCGGCAAATTCAAATAGTTCTAACATCTCCTCTTTTTCAATTGGAAATGGTCAAGGTCCCTCTATTGGCTCTCTGGCGCCTAATTTTACCCTTCCAATTGTCGACTATCAAAACACACCAAAAAAAAGTGGCAACATATCTCTCCAATCACTTAAAGGTCAACCGGTAATACTTAGTTTCTTTGCGTCATGGTGCACCGAGTGTCGTACGGAGTTGCCACTTCTTGCAAGTGCAGCTAAAACTGAAAAAGGAAGAATTTCGATATTAGGAATTGATTCTGGGGACTCCCTAAATTCGGCAATATCTCTTTTGAATCAAGATCATGCTAATTTCTTGGTCGGAAGTGACCCAAACCAAGAAGTGTCGGGGAGCTTATATGCCCTAAGAGGGCTTCCTTACAGCGTCTTTATATCGAAAAATGGCACAGTTACTGCAAAGTACCTTGGAGCATTGACTTTCAGCCAACTTTCCTCAGAAATTACCAAAATGGGTGGTTTGCCACTTAAGCCTCAAAGTTGAGCTACTTTTAAACAATAATGATCGATATTCGCCTTTTACGTTCAGACCCCGAATCCACAATTGCTGCCCTTTCAAAAAGGGGGATTGACAGAGCAGAATTAGAGGCGATTATTGAACTCGACAAAAAGCAAAGAGAGCTAAATATCCAGGCAGATCAAGCTCGAGCAAAAATCAAGCAGCTATCAGGTGAGGTTGCGAAGCTAAAAAGGGAGGGTCGTGACGAAGAGGCCCAAGCGCTCCAAAGCCAAAGCCGTGAATTAGGCGAAGTGGCATCTCAGCTCATAGCCCAGGCAGACAAGGCAGCTTCTGCCACAAGACAGGCTTTATTGGTAACGCCAAATATTCCAGCCCCTGAATGCCCTGTGGGAAAAGATGAAAAAGATAACGTTTTGGTCAGATCTTGGACTCCTAGCGATTTTGATGCCTGGCGGGATTTTCAAAGAGTTCCACACTGGGAAATTGGCTCGGAGTTAAATATCTTAGATCTGGAAAGCGGAGCAAAACTTTCTGGTTCAATGTTCCCGCTATTTAGAGGAGCTGGAGCAAAGCTAATTCGTGCCCTTACTAGCTTCGCGCTCGATGCGCACTCGGATGCATTTGAAGAAATTCGTCCTCCAACATTTGTGCGAAGCGAAACAATGCGCTCAACAGGTCACCTACCAAAGTTCTCAGATGAGGCATACCACATGGAGCGCGACGATCTTTGGGCTATTCCTACGGCTGAAGTTCCACTAACTTCAATCGCCAGAGACTCAATCTTAAAGGAGTCTGAGCTTCCCATTCGAATGACCGCAGTCACTGCATGCTTCAGAAGAGAAGCAGGTGCAGCTGGAAGAGATACGAGGGGGCTTTTAAGAGTCCATGAGTTCGACAAGGTCGAGATTCTTTCATATGCCACATCGGATCAAGCAAATTCTATCCATATGGAACTGCTGGATAGAGCGGAAAAACTAGTCCAGGCGCTTGGCCTCACCTATAGAATTTTGGATTTGTGCACTGGTGACCTCGGTGCATCTTCAAGGAGAACCTTTGATATTGAGGTTTATGCGCCGGGATGCGACCAGTGGCTTGAAGTTTCTTCAGTATCTTGGTTCGGCGACTACCAGGCAAGAAGAGCAAACATTCGATACAGAAAGACAAATGGCAACTCAATTGAATTCGTCAATACTTTAAATGGATCGGCTTTGGCTTGGCCCAGGATTTGGGCCGCCATTATCGAATCGGGTCGCCAAAAAGATGGTTCGATTCTCCTCCCAAAGTGCCTTTCGCCTTATTTGGGTGGCAAGCTGACAATTAGCTCAGATGGTCTTTTTTGACGCTCGGTGGAAAGTTTGTGACTGACATTTTCTCGAGGCGTTTTTTTTCTAATAGGGTCATGCATTCATGGAACCCCAAGGTATTAATTTTGGCCCTAGTCTTTATTGCTACCGCAGCCTGTGGAATGAATTCAGCTTCAAGTATTCCTACTACCTTGAAACCTATTCATTACTTCTCGCCAACTGTAAAAGGGGCAACTTATATTGGAGGTTCTAATCTTCTCTCCCCTCCTCAAGTCCAAATTGCCTGTGTTTCTCAAAAGTGTACAAAACAGACTGTTGCCGGTTCATATCCCGGGATTTGCAAAGGACTGATAGTTCCAAACAGTGTAGAAATATCCACCCTCTTATCTCCATACATCCAACGGACAGATCGATCTCTTTTGAGCCCAGCTTATCTGGCTACATTGGCAAAATTACCCTTGAAATCCACAAATTTAGTACAGATTCAAAGTGAACTGCAAACCTTATGTCAGGCTATACCAATCGTATATACATATTATCCAAGCGCATATTCATGTCCTATGTCGATTGGCGATGGGTTCAAATTAATCTTTAAATTTAACTCATATACATCGGTGACTTTCCTAATCAATACTGACGGTTGTACCTCGATCAATATGGAATTTGGAAAACAGGTGTACAATGGACCGGGTTTGTTTGGCTCTCAATTCGATCCCCTTGCAGTTCTAATAGGCGTGAACACCTCGGCCCTTAATCGAAATGGGATTACTTAGACCTTCATTTTTTAGGATTTTCTTTAATGTCCAAGCAGTTCGCACACATACCAATCAGGGCAAAGTGATTACCCTTCAAGGTAAATCCCCATTTGGAATGGAGTTCGTTGGCAAAACTATCGAGCGTGTCTTCTGGAACTTCGATCACTGTCCCACAAATTTCACAAACTAGATGGCGATGCGTGTCGCCTACTAAATGATAAACAGCACGGCCGTGACCTAGATGAACATGGTCGACAACTCCCACCTCTTCTAGCAAATCTAAAGTGCGATAGATCGTGGATAGATGGACTTCTGGAAAGTCTTTGGCTACCTCGTGAGCTAATTCATCAGCTGTGACATGGCCCCGTGACGCCACAAGCGAGCGGACAAGAGCTTGGCGGGCAGGTGTCATCCTACCGCCATTTTCCTTCATCTTGGCGAGAATCTCTCCAACGCTGTATTTCAGCAAGGCTCTAATTAACCGTTCGTCTCAAATCTATATCCAACCCCTCTTATAGTTGTGATCTTGCTTGGTGCCAAAGGGTCAGCGTCAATTCTTTTACGCAGCCTTTTAATGTGTACATCAAGTGTTTTAGTGTCACCGACGTAATCGCTGCCCCAGACCCTGTCAATTAAAGTCTCCCTAGTGACAACTCGACCAGCTGAAGATAATAGGACCGCTAAAAGCTCAAACTCCTTTAGTGGGAGCTGGACACTAGTGCCGTTAACTGTGACATTGTGTCTAGCATCATCTAAAACTACCCCATCCACTTTAAGCACTTTGTCAACGTCCTGATTCATTGGAGAATCGATTGCTCGCCTTCTAAGTACTGCTCGCATTCTGGCAACCAGTTCTCTAAGTCTGTAGGGTTTTGACACATAATCATCTGCCCCTACCTCAAGTCCAACTACCGTATCAATTTCAGTGGACTTTGCCGTCACCATTATTATTGGCACATTTGATTTAAGTCTGATTGATCGACACACGTCGAGTCCACTCATGCGGGGGAGCATTATGTCAAGCAATATCAAGTCAGGCTCTATATCTTCAAATGCCGCCAGTGCAGAAGGCCCATCCATCGCAATATCCACGATAAATCCTTCTCGCCTCAGACCAATAGCTAATGCATCTACAAAAGATTCTTCATCTTCTGCTACCAATACTCTTATCGGACGTTCAGCAACGGTCACGATAAGCCAATCGGAGTGTCAGGTGCGGTCGGGATTCTAAGGGTGAATGTTGATCCAACACCTTCCTCGCTTACTACTTCAATAGCTCCTGAATGATTGGATGCCACGTGCCTCACTATTGACAGCCCAAGTCCGGTCCCTCCTGTGGCACGCGACCTTCCATGATCAACTCGGTAAAAGCGCTCGAATATACGGTCCAACTCTTTTGATGGAATTCCTACCCCGTCATCGGAAACAGATATAACTACTTCTCCATCATCAAGTGCAGCACTAAATCGCACCGTTCCTCCTGAGTCTGAGTATTTCACGGCATTTTCCAACAAGTTGTGGAATGCACTAACCAACTGCCTCCTATCACCAAGCACAGTTATTGGTTCAATAGGTTCTGCAATTTCAAGGGTAATAGTATTCTGATCTGCCAGGCTTTTTACTCGCTCTAAGGACTCTGCCATTATTAATGAAACATCAATTGCTTCCCTGTATGGAGACTCTTCTGCTTCAATTCTGGAGAGATCTAGAAGATCATCAATAATTCGACTTGCTCTAAAGGCCTCGGACTGTATCCTTCCCGCCAGTCTTTGAGCCACATCTGGATCGGGTTCAACAGCAAGAGTTTCAGCCAAGAGCCCGAGAGCCCCCATTGGAGTCTTCAACTCATGACTAACATTTGCTACAAAATCTCTTCTAACTTCTTCCAATCTCCTATTTTTTGTAATGTCGTCAATTACAACAACTATTCCCAAAGATCTCTGCCCGTCATCGACAGAGACACATCTGAGTGACAGCGTCCTTCTAGGTGGACCGTATAGCTCCAAAACTCTCTCACTCTGAGCTCGGTCTTCTACATTTGCCGCAAGTAGATCTTCAACTGCCTGCGATGCAATAGCGTCAAAATGATTGCCTCCTACTAGTTCCACAGCAGCTACATTTCGAAAAACTACTCCACCCAATTCATCACAAATCAGTACTCCCTGGGGAAGTCGATCAAGGGTGCGACGCAGCCTAATTGCATCTGCGCTTGACTCACCCACCGCAGCTGCAGCTGCATCAGTTGCGACTTCTAGCCGAGTGAGCACATGGTCAATTGAGCCCTTTTCGGTTGACGAAGGGTCCTCTCCTAACCGAGAGGCAAGTGCTCCCAGTCTTGCTCTAAGTTCCCTTTTCCCCACCCTTGAAGATATAAAACCGCTGAGAAATACCACTATCAGTACTGATAAGCCGCCAACGAGTATCTCGGTTGCATCAAGAGAAAGGTGCATTATCCCAGCATGACAGGCGGAGAGGCACCTATGGCGCATATCCACGAATAAAATTTATTGAAAAAACATGAAATGTATTGAAAAGTAATGAGAATTATCATATGCTCTTCTAACTGCCCCTTGGAGGGTGGAGATTCAATAACAAGAAACGAAAGGAACTATCAATGATTGTTAAGAACTATCTTTTTTCATTACCATTTAAATGGCCTGCCTATAGCCACCAACTTTCAGCCTGCCATCAACTGATTAAGACTCAGTTTTTTCCTCATGTGCATGTGATGTTACTGGGAAAGTACTGGGATTCCTTTAATCCGAGTCCCTCATATCTACCTGGTAGTACTCAACTCCAGAATTTGACAAATGGCATTGGTGCTTGGGCCCTTATTCTTTCACTCGCTGCGCTAGTTGTAGGAGCTGCAGCGTGGGCACTCGGTGCCCACTCTCAGAACTATCAACATACGATGGTTGGAAGAAGAACTGTTTTGGTCTCGGCGGGAGCTGCTCTCTTGATAGGTGCAGCACCCCATATTGTTGACTTTTTCTATTCGACTGGGATGCAAGTCTGATGCCTTTTGGAAATTGCCCCCTTGGCCTGATCGAAGGAATCCCAATTATAAGCAGCTTAACCAGTTTGGGCGCCAGTACGCTTCTGGATGCGATTTCGAAATGGATTGGTAATGCTGCTGCTTTTCTGGTGGAAAAACTTGGTCAAATAATGGAAAATGCTAGCCAACCCGGAATTGGTACAAGTTGGTTTTCCCTCAATTACCAAAATATGATTATGATCGCCGGACTAGTTATCGTTCCCCTAATTTTTATCTCTGTAATTAGGTCAATTTTCATGCAAGATTTCAATGGAATGGGAAAAATGGTCATGATTCAGATTCCTGGTGCATTTATTGCTGGAATTGGCTCAATTCAGATTGTGAAAACACTAATAGAAATTGTTGATTCATTCTCTAACCAACTTTTGGCTCAATCTGGGTCAAATTTTCCTGAGATGATTTCTCGTATTAATAGTGCTCTGATCTCGCCACTTAGTTCCATGCCAACAATTGCATCTGGAGCTCTTGCCTTTATTGCATTGGGAATATTAAGTGGAACATTAGTTCTCTTCATTGAGATGATCATGCGATCGAGCGCAATTGACATAGCAGTCCTTTTCCTGCCAATTTCATTTGCGGCAATGGTTTTCCCCTATACTGCACATATTCTCAGGCGGTTAATTGAGACAATTGCATCCTTAATTTTATCAAAATTTGTAGTTGCCGGAGTCTTAGCAATGGCTTCAAGTGAAATTGCATCTAACCCATATACGAGTTCATTCTCAACCATTACTGTCGGCCTTGCATGCATATGGTTAGCAGCCTTTTCACCGTTTATGTTATTCAAGATCGTTCCACTTGTCGACGCATCTGTGCTATCTGGGATCACCGAAGTTGGTCAGCGAGTGCATTCAAGAGGAAAAGAAATGGCGAAAATTGCAGTTGGAGCTGGTATCGACTCGTACCTAGCTACGACAAATTCTAGCGGTAGTGTACTTTCTGAAAATCAATCCCTTGGAGATGCTACCTCATCCTTTTTATCCCAAATGCCATCTGCTGTATCAAATCACGCTCCGGATAACTCCGGATCAAGTGACCATTTCTCACGAGAGCACCCTGCACTTGTTTCCTATAGTGACAAATCTCCGAGTGGGTCTTTACGACTTGATAGTGAAGGGACCAACGACATTGAGTGAGCCTTCGCAACGCTTCATGTTTGGTCCAACTCAAGGGCGTGGAATATTGGCAGGCTGGAAATTATCACAGCTACTCGTGGTTTTTGGTTCCGCATTACTAGCACTTGTTTTGCTTAACAACTTTATGCCTCCTGCCAACTTCTTCGGGTGCATAACTGTACTAAGTTGCGGGATTCTCTCAGCCACTGTGACCATTAACTCAAGAAAGCCTATTGACTGGATTCCTGTGGTTTTCCGCTGGCTCTTGTCAAAGTACTCTGATAGAAAGGAAGTTAGACACTTTTTCGACAAGTTGCCAGTTCCATCATTTTTGAAATCTCTCATCAGGCACAGATACTTTCCAACGAGCAACTTCCAAGATGGACATTTCCCAAGCGGTGAACCCGTAATGATATCTGGGAAAAGAGATCTTTTTGGATGTAAACTACTCAGTGGCCCTTTTGGTGCGGGAGTACTTTATCAACCAAAGAGTTCAATCTACATCTGTGTTATTCGATTAAGAGGTCAAAGCTTCGCTCTGCTATCACCAAGTGAGCGAGACTTGAAAGTGCAAAGTTACGCAACACTGCTGTCCTCTATCGCGAGGAGTTCTTCTAACCTTTTCCGAATTCAGTGGATCGATCGAAGCTATCCAGAAGACGGACAGGACTTAGCAAATATTTCGATGAATGACTCAATTGATCATCCACAAGCACTTAACTCTTATGCCGAATTGATCAAACAAATGCCCCAGAAAATTACTTCTCATGAAACTGTTCTCGCACTCTCCATAAAGGAAACTCGGTCAATTAGAAATACTAAATCACCTAAAAGTAGACAAGAGATGTGTTTCTCGCTACTCCTAGATGAGGCCACCCTGGTAGTGAAAGCCCTTGAAAGGCAGGGTTTCCCAACCGATGGAATTTTAAATTTCAGCGCAGTTTCCAATCTCTTAGCTAGGTCGTACGCTCAAAGTCCAAAAGGCAGCATTGGTTGGGAGCTAAGTGAGTCCTTCCCGTGGCCAATGAAAACCTCGTCTGAGTGGGACCACTTGAGAACAGATGCTACATTTCACTCAACATACTGGATATCAAGATGGCCACTCATTCCTGTCGGCTCTGATTTTTTGGCTCCGCTAGTACTGGGTCAAGGAGTGCGGAAAACTCTTTCTGTCGTACTGGAACCAATTCCATTAGGACATGCCGTAAGGGAAGTTGAACGTGCCCACACTGCTTCATTAGCTGATGAAAGGTTGCGATCCAAGGCAGGTTATCTAATAAGTGCTAAGTCCAAACGTGAAACTTCCGATGTAATCCAAAGAGAAAATGAACTCGCCGAGGGGCACCTTTCCTATCGTTTTTCAGGATTTGTCACAGTCACTGCTGAGTCCAAAGAGCAACTCGAACAGGAGAAAGGTGTCATCAAGCATCTAGGAGCAAAGGCTTTCCTAGAACTTCGAGAACTTTATGGGGAACAGGAACAGGGCTTCAATGCCACTTTGCCACTTTGTAGAGGGTTAAGTTGAAAATACCTTCGCATCATGCAACTACTGCCCATCTTGGAGCAATATTCCCATTTTTTTCCGAAAACCACATGTTGGCAAAGAGTGTTGTTATCGGAAGCAATTTATTTGGAGGCACTTTTTGCTTTGACCCTTTTGAAATGTATGCAAATGGAGTCATCTCAAACCCAAATATGGTGGTATTTGGCCAGATCGGGATGGGGAAAAGTTCATTTATTAAAACCTACCTTTTTAGACAGAGCATTTTTGGGAGAAAAGCTTGGATCATCGATCCTAAGGGAGAGTATTCACAACTGGCGGTGGCGCTAAATTGCCAGCCCATAATTTTGCGACCAAATGGCAGAATCAAGTTAAATCCACTTGAGTTAGGAACGAGTGATCTTCTGGTTGCCTTGGTTGAAAGTGGGATGAAGAGAGGCTTGCGCCCAATTGAGCGCGCAGGTATGGATATTTCTCTCTCAATTGCCAAAGCAAAGGCCAAAGATGCCAATTTGCATCATGCCACACTTCCAATGGTGCTGAATGAACTTCTCGATCCCAACGAGAGTTTCTCATCATCTCTCTTTATAGATCAAGGGGAACTCAAAAAAGAGATTAAAGAGATCGCACTTGAACTTCGCAGAATGGTCAGCGGGGACTTGAGAGGGATGTTTGATGGTCCAACTTCCAGGGGAGTCACACCTAAAGCTAAGTGTGTAGTAATTGATCTCTCCAATCTTTATAGTTCGCATTCTTTGAGTGCTGTCATGGCATGCGCTACATCATGGCTACAGAGTGAAATGATAGAAAGAGAGCGTGATGGTGGACTTTTCATGGTTATTGATGAGGCCTGGGCTGTACTGGAAGATATTGGAGTCTCTAAATGGCTTCAGAAATCTTTCAAACTAGCTCGCTCATACGGAGTCTCGAATATAGCAGTCATGCACCGATTTTCAGATCTACTATCAGGCGGCGAGTCTGGGAGTGTGCAAGAGAAATTAGGAG
>JABEUL010000089.1 GCA_013044465.1 Acidimicrobiales bacterium | reverse complement strand
GACTAACACCCTTGAAAATGGTGACTGCTTTGATTTCTCAATTAAATCAAGAATTGAAGTTATTCCTTTGTCCCCAAATCCACGAATTTGCTTAATTTTCTCGGAATCAAGGCTGTAAAGATCTGCAACATCTTTAAGCAAATGATTTTCAATAAGAACTTCCAACCTTTTTTCACTTAGCCCTTCAATGTCTAAGGCAGTTCTCGAGCAAAAATAAGCAAGGCGTTGAATTAGTTGTTCTGGACATTTGGAGTTTGGACAGTAGATGTCAGCAACGTCTTGGAACTTGACAAGTTCGCTTTGACAAGACGGACACTTATTTGGAAAATCAAAAGCTTTTAGTCCTTTTGGTCTCAGTTCCAAAATCGGCCTAACGACCTCTGGAATTACATCCCCTGCTTTCCTTATTATTACGGTATCTCCTGGGCGGAGGTCTTTTTCCACAATCTGACCGTAGTTATGCAAACTTGCCCTAGAGACCAATGATCCACTCACCTTCACTGGATCTAATTCAGCAAAGGGAGTAATTCTGCCAGTCTTTCCGACGCTAACTTTAATTTCCTTTAGCAAGGTTTGCCGCTCCTCTGGTGGAAATTTATAAGCTATTGCCCACCGAGGTGCGTGAGAGGTAGCTCCTATCTTGTTTTGGAGGTCAAGGTCATTTACCTTCAGCACTACACCGTCGATCTCAAAGTCCAAGTCGTGGCGTTTTTTCTCGATATCACCGATAAAGGCTAACGCCTCATCAATTGTCCCAACTACCCTTCGGTGCCCCTCGACTGGGAAACCCTTTGACTGAAGCCAATCTAGAGACTCGCCGTGAGATAGGGGCATCTCGATCCCTGAGATGTAACCAAGCTGGTAGGACCAAAAGGAAAGCGGTCTTGTCGCTGTAATCTTAGGATTTTTTTGACGCAAACTCCCGGCTGCTGAGTTTCTTGGATTGGCAAACAAGGGAAGTCCGTCTGCTTCACGTTGATTATTAATGTCTTCAAAAGCTTGAATTGGAAGGTATATCTCCCCGCGAACTTCAACTTCATTTGCGAAATCAGTTAAGCCCTCTAGTTCTTTGGGAATTACTTTGACGGTCTCAACATTCAAAGTAACATCTTCGCCGACTCGACCATTACCTCTAGTTGCACCTTTCAAATATTTCCCATTGACGTATAGAAGCGAAATAGCAAGTCCATCAATTTTAAGCTCCAAATTGAGCTCCACTTGACTGATTTCGCCAAACCGAAGTACTCGATCATGCCAGCTTAAGAGTTCTGATCTATTGAATGCATTGTCTAAGCTCATCATGGGAATTCGATGCTCGACGGGTTGGAACTGCCCTGTTGGTGTGGCGCCAACTGTAAAAGTCGGCGAATCAGGAGTTTTTAGTTCAGGATATGCCTCCTCAAGTCCACGAAGCTCTTTAACTAAATCGTCATATTGGGCGTCACTGACACTAGGAGCATCTTGATTGTAATAGCGCTCGTTATGCTCAGTGATTGCCTCCCTCAGTTCTTGGACTCGTGCGACGATCTCTTTTGCCATACATGCCAACCTTAGTAGTATCAGATAAGTGTAAGAATTGCATCTACACATATTCAATGATTTACCTTTCAATTTTATTGCTCATAAGTGGAGTCCTAGGGGCTACCATCCCGATAAAGAAGCTTCCAATGTGGGCTATTCCCTTTCTTGGAGCCTCCATAGCCCTGCTCATCGGTGCTGCAAGTATGCACACTGTCATCAACACCACTAGGCAGTTTTCTTCACCTCTCGGCTTTTTGCTCTCCGTGGTGCCACTTGCCGTGATGCTAGATAGGTTCGGATACTTTGGGCAACTTGCAGAACTTATAGCTCACAGAAAGTCTCTGACTACAGGGCTTTGGGTATTAGCGTGTCTCACTGTTGTACTTTTCAATCTAGATGGCGCTGTAGTTCTCCTTACCCCGCTTTATGTGCATATTGCAAAAAGGAGGAATCTAAATCCGCTCAGAGTTGCCATAATGCCGGCCCTGGCGGCAACTTCTGCGTCGGGACTCCTTCCAGTTTCTAATCTAACAAATCTCCTTGCCGTGGCCCATAGCCATCCCACAATCCAAAATTACCTCACTCATATGGCGCCACCCGTTTTACTAGCGTGCATAATTTCTTGGCTATTTCTAAAATTCATACTTCGATCAGACATCTACGAAAGGCCAGTGAAAATACCTGTTGACAGAAGAATCATCACAATTGGATCCATTACTCTTGCTGTAATGCTGATTGGCTTTTTGGTTGGTCCGAGCTTTGATGTTCGACCTTGGATGGTGACAGTAGCGATGGCATTAGTTTTTAGCATTTTCACGAAGAAGTTCCAAATAAAAACAATTCCTTTTGGGACGGCCCTATTAGCGCTTTCATTAGGGATCTTGTCGGAATCGGTTCTAAATCATATGGCACTAAATTCCCTATTTAATGCCTCTTCTCATCTAGGAGTATTAAAAGCAATTGGAAGTGGAGCCATAGGGGCCAACCTGGTGAACAATCTCCCAGCTACTCTCGTTGGCCTTCACTCACTCCCACCACATCCAGCTCCTGGCTTATGGGCACTTTTAATTGGGGTGGATATGGGTCCGATTATCTTGGCAATAGGCTCATTACACTGCCTGCTATGGCAAAACGTGATGAAGCAGCTAGGATGCGAGGTAGATAGTTTCACTTATGCCAGATGGGGACTTACAGTTTCACTCCCAGGATTTTTGGCAGCAAGTGCTCTACTTATTCTTATGGTGCCATGAAAAATACAGATTCACATAACCGCAGCTTTCTACGACTTTTCATAGGTGAACTCGGAAGATTCCTTATATTTACTGCTCTAATATTATTGGTTCTCCTCATTTATGTTCTCTTTGGAACAGGTGCATTCACCGCAAGTAGTCAAGCCAAACTAAAAACCGAAATTGAAAAAATCATTCCCAGCCCCAAGATTCCGGTTTCTAAGAAATCTTTCAAAGTAGTTCCGATTAACCTTCCAACTTCAACATCGTCGAATCCACAGCAAGGCTCACCAATAGCAGAGATAAATATTCCTGCAATCGGACTGCAAATGGTAGTGGTAGAAGGGACTCAGACCGGAGATCTCAGGTTGGGTCCTGGGCATTACCAAGGTACCTCGCTTCCAGGGATGGCTGGAAACGTAGCGATTGCAGGTCACCGAACAACATACTTGCATCCCTTTTACAATTTGGCTGAGTTAAAAGGTGGGGATCCAATATTTTTAACTTCTACGATTGGGACACTTGAATACTTAGTCACAAATATTGATGTCAGAGAACCTTACGATATAACCATCCTTAGGCAATTTGGTGACAATCGTCTGACGCTAACTACTTGTAATCCAAAATACAGTGCAGCTACCCGCTTAGTCGTTGTGGCTCACCTTTTAGGAATAGTTGAAGTTGTTAATTCAAATACACCAAGTTCTAGCTCCAAACCAAATGCCCCTAAAACTTCGCCCAATTCAGGGGGGTCACTTAAAAATGCCAAGTCTCTTCTTGCTGGAAGTACCAGCTCGACATCCCCGGAAATCGGTTGGGGTGTTCTATTATTTTTTGACTATTTATTGTTCAGACTTTCGATGCGCCATATAAAGGGTTGGAAAAAGCTACTTGCAGCATTAGTAACTTTCGGAGTTTTGATGCTACTTATCCTTCCTTTCTGTGCAGCTGTGGCAGCGGCACTCCCGGCGAGTTTTTAAAAGAAATAGCTAGAGATTACTTCTCGACATTTGAGGTTTTTGAGGAGTTGGTCCAACCATGAACCAATTTAATGTCAGCATTTTATAAATATCTACAATGTCTACATGGAAACTCTTCCCGAGTTTTTCTATCCTCGTTAGAAGCATGTCTGTAGACCGGACAGGTTTGTGATGTATATTGCGGATTTACTCCAACTAGTTCTCTATTGGCATCTTTGGCCCAAAAACGGAGAGGAAGGCATTCCAAGAAGTTCTTTCAATTGGAACAAACTAGTTAGCTAGCTTTGGCAAAATAAGCAAAGTTGTACCCACATACTGAGTAGACCAGATGCTGGGGACCTCTCAACTACCTGATAGTTGTCAATAAGCAATTTAAATCGCATCATGCATGACGATTTGAAATTACTAAAGAGAAGTTGGCGCCTCTTTTAGGGCAATAATAAAGCTCTTGATCTCGGCGCATTTATGAGATATGGGTTAATTTTCATTTTGTACTGATTCGTGTAATGACTCCCATGATTTGTTCAAAAGTGTCGAAAATTCGCCTTCATCAAATGTCAGGTCATCTTTACTCAATAGCAACAAAGCCTTCGCTCTATTTCGGCCATAACCCTCTGTTTTTGTGGCAGTTACATTATAAACGGCTGCCATGTTTTCGGCGAGACTTTGCTCAAGACTTTTCTTGTGTTTTTCTGGGTAACGCTGTATATCCCACCACTCCAGTTCTAATTTGGCAGCTTCGCTGTAATCAAACGGTTGAGTACAGTTATCTGAAACTGTTTTAAAAAGTTTTGTTAGATTTTTTTGTGCCCGACCATAGTTCTCATTGCCTTTCCTCAATCTATAAACTGCTGCGGCCTGGCCCGCGTAAATTGCCATCTTAAAAGTTGTAATCCAGTTAAAGCGAAGTTCATGTTTAATCAGCCGGAATGCTTCCAAGAATAGAGCAATCACTTTGCGATCAGAATTGCGATAAGAAATCCACATATTAGTATCTAATTTTGCGACTTTTTGATAATCAAATTGTGTTATGTCAGATCTAGCCATCTCTATACTGCAGTATACAGGTTGTCCTTCGGGAGCGTTCTAAAGAGTTATTGTTGCTATAGTTTCCACAGTGACTTGCCTGGCGCTCATTAGTCCGATCCACCCCAAGTTTGAGCAAACCTTCCCAAACGTTTACGGAGGTTAAAATTACGCAAGGCAAAAACATAACCAAGAACTAGTCTTGAATAAGCTAGAGGAATAGCTTGTGGAACCTTTGAAAGCTGGGTATTATAAGGGTTATGAACCTTAATAAGGGAAGATGCAGTTGAGGTCGGCAAGATTTCTCTTTCTTTTTCTTATTTTAGCAGGATTAATCATAGGCACTATGGCTGGAGGCTATGTGCTAATTCGGGGTAGTGGATCGTCCGCAGCTGCAGCAGCAGCGTAAGAAGCCGTGGTTGCATCAGAAACTGCGCAGTTGGACCTAGGTGGATACAGTTGCAGTTCTGATGGGCGGGTTTTTGCAACTGACAAGCTTACTGACGATCAAGGAACGATCAGTGAGACGACCTCACCGTGGAGGATGGCAATAGATTCTAATGGCAAGCCAGCTGCTTTCTTGGAGCCAACCATGGCTCAGGCATGCCTTAAGACAACAGTTGGAGAAGTCAACCGTTACTTCACGACTTCAATTGCCAGCAACCTTGTTCCCATAGAAACAACAATTATGGGGGAATATATTTCAAAAGGAGAACCTCAAAGCATTTGGGGTGCATGCGGAGTAAAAATACTGAGCACCCAAACTCAAACAATTTCACCAACCTCCGCAACCGAACAGGTGGTTATCTCTATATGGCGGATGACTGCAAACGTGCCATCCCAAGTTTCCAGCTCGCACCTTACATGGCGTGAAATCTACGATCGTGAAACACTTTCCGCAAGCCTCGTCAAGAATAGCTCAGGCCAATGGCAGGTCGCGGAGCGAACATTGCAGTACTTGCCAGGTTATGGGCCGTAAAGAACTCTAACAATTAATGTAGTTCCGCTACTGCTAAACCTTATTTGGGGCCATTTACAATCAAGAAGCCTCTGATGACAAGTTATTTAGAGCGCCAAAAGGTAGGCCTGAATTCATTTAATTGGCATCAATATTTTGCAAAACATGCTCTACGCAAGAAGCAAGCAGTTAATACCCCACACAATCCGTATACTCATAATCTGGAGCCACATTCCTTAAAGCAACTGCGAATTTTCTAGCTACTACACGGCGTACCAATTCCCCTTGAGCCTCAGATCTCGAAGGCTTGCATCGAGCTTTCACTCGCAAAGTTAATCAAGGTCGCAAACAGTTGTTGGATTTAAGTAATTAGAGATACTTGTTGAGAAATTTAGCCTCTAGATATATAATCCTTAATAGGAGGTCACCTAAAGTTGGATGTATTCGATCAGCTCAAGCTTGAAGAGCAGAAGGTAAAATTGAATACTAATGGTTGGATCGAAAGCTTTGCATTTTTGGGATTTGGCGCCGGGGTTAATTCTTTTATAGGGATCATTGTTGCTGCAATTATTTTTGTTGGCACTTTCAGCATATCTTTTGGCAACTGTAACTTCAATTTCCCAGGATCTGGATCAAATTCAAGTGGTTCAAGCATTGCGAGTAACTCACAATCAGGCGAGGTTGCTTATGTAGATGCGTTTCTAAATAATTTGGTCGTCACAGCTAAAGGAAGCCAAATCGCATCTATTTCAACTACCCAGACGGCCATGGGTGTAGCCCTGTCACCAGATGGAAACACAGCTTATATAATCTATTCAAATTTTGATTCTTCAAATATTCTTTCCGTCGGTATAGGGGAACTGGACGTTGTCAGCATCCAACTAAAAAGTGTTATCGCAAGTATTCCGATTGGAGGTCTTCCAACTGCAGTTGTGATATCTCCTAATGGACAATATGCCTATGTAGCATTTGCATCTCTCTCAGTTCCGGGAAGTATTAGTGTTGTGGACTTATCTTCAAACAAAATAACTAACACCTTTTCAGCCAGCAGCACCGATACTGGAGCCAGCCTATTTTCAGGTAGCTACCCCGTTGGCCTAGCAATTTCTGCCGACGGATCACTTCTCTATGTGCTCAATAATGGAGATGGCATCTTTGGCCCAGGTGCAAATCCTACATATGGCACGTTATCTGTAATTAGCACGAAAACATTCCAAACAGTTAAATCAATTTCTGTGGGGAAAGACCCTCAATTTCTATCTATATCTCCAGATGGGTCCAAACTCGCAGTTGGGAACTACTTCGATTCTACAATTACGATGATTGACCTTACGTCGTACTTAACAAATACTATAAGTGTGCAATCTGGCGTTACTGCACTTGCTTTTCTGCCTAATGGCAGCCAGCTATTGGTATCTTCTGGATCTGATCCTGCGCTCGAACCGTTGCCAAGTAGCCACAAGTATCCGGATAATCTATCTATTGTTGACGTTAATTCAGGTAAAATTGTCAAAGAGATAACTACTCCGAATTCAGTTGTAGGTGTGACCGTATTGGGTAATTCTTGTTACTTCATATATGGGTATCAGGCAGGCCTCGGTATTTTAGATCTTTCTAGCTATAAATTAACTACTTCTGGTCCTATGAATTTAGGCACAAAGTGACTGAATCTACTAACAACCATTATGAAGATCAGCTGGCAAATGAGTATGCATACAGAAGTGTCAAATTCGCCGCAGGCTGGTATTTCTGGATAGGCACAGTTGCAGCCCTTATCTACCAGCACCAATATAAGAAATTGAAGAAACGTGTCGAAATTAACAAAGCACGTGATCATTGGATTTTTGTGAGTCGAGTCTATACCTATGTGGCAATCGCGACATTTGCAATTCTTGCCTCCATTGTGATTCCGATCTACGCGATTCATACTGAAAAGAACAATGCGCAGAATAATGCTCAGGCAAGTCTCAATTACTTGGCGAACCAAATAGTATCAACCTCTGCGAGCTTTTTGCCGACTAATTCAAACACCCCATGGAGATTGGGAAAGCTAACTATTATTCCTGATTCAATAGCATCTACTGGACCATTCGAGGTTAGTGCACTAGCTGAGCCGACTGATCTACCCAATACTATTGGGTTTGTTTATGCTGCGGTGAGCTCTGGATATGGAAACTGTTATCTAATCTTCATAAATGGCCAAAGTAGCAACTCCATTACCCAGGCACCAAGTGGATTCACCTGTACAGCCAAAGAAGCAGCCAGTTACCTTCCTACTCAGTAGCGAGAGGCCCAATTCGTAGCAAGAATATTTACAATTCGCTCTGAGGCTTTTCCGTCCCATAGTGCAGGTGATCTTTTAAGGTAACCGTTTTTAATTATTTCCAACGATTTTTCAACAATAATCTTTACGTCAGTGCCCACTACTTGATTAGTTCCTTGAGAGACTGTAATTGGCCGCTCAGTTGATTCGCGTAGCGTTAAGCAAGGTGTGCCTAGTACTGTAGTTTCTTCTTGTATTCCTCCTGAATCAGTAAGAACAACTTTTGCGTGTTTCTCTAAGGCAATGCAGTCAAGGTAACCGACCGGTTCGGTAGTAATGATATTTGGAGAAATAGTCGTATCTTCCAGTTTCAAAAGAGTTCTCGGATGAATGGGAAAAACAATTTTGCAGGCTTGGCTGATTTTTTCTAGGGCTTCTAAAAGAGTCTGCAATGTCTCGGGATCATCGACATTTGAAGGTCGGTGCAAAGTAACAAGTGCGTAGTTCTCTCCAACTATGCCAAGTTTTTCCATAATTGTAGATTTCTCAACAAGGGGAAGTGAGGATAATAAAGTATCCACCATTACATTCCCAACCAAATATGACTTTTTTCCGAGACCCTCTTTTTCCAAATTTTCAACCGCATCAGGAGATGGCGCAAACAAGTAATCACTCACATGATCAACAGCTACCCTATTAACTTCTTCAGGCATAGTCCAGTCCCTGCTTCTAAGCCCTGCCTCAACGTGGGCCACCTTACATGGTGCTTTGGCGCCAACTAGCGCACATCCCAAAGTAGAGTTAACATCCCCCACTACTATCACTACATCTGGAGACACTTCTTGCACCAAAGACTCGAAGGCCTCCATTACTCGAGCAGTTTGATGGGCATGTGAACCAGATCCAACATCCAGTGAATAATCAGGCTCCCTTATTCCCAAGTCAGCAAAGAATACGTCAGAGAGAAGTGGGTCATAGTGCTGCCCAGTGTGTACGAGTAAATTCTCAATTCCCTTCGCCTCTAGTTCTTTTAGAATTGGAGCAACTTTCATGAAATTGGGCCGTGCTCCGGCCACCACTAAAATCTTCAAGTCATTTTCCTATTGATGGGATCAACAAATAGGCAGTACTACAGGTACTCAACATTTTCTCCGACTAGGACATGCCTTGTATCTAATATATAACTCGCATTCTCAACGATTTCATTTAAATCAAAATCTCTATGAGGAGCAAGTATCACCACTACGTCTGCCTCTTTCATTATCTCTTTGCTGAAATCTCTCCATTCGAGTGACAAATTGACATCTTCTCTTCGAACTAGAGGATCACACGCTATGACCCTTGCCCCAAGCTCTATTAGTGAAGCTGCCACAGAAACTCCAGGGGATTCTCTGGCATCGGAGGTATTGGGCTTGTAGGCAAGACCCGCGAGTACAATGTTTGAACCCTTAACAGCCTTCCCTCTTTCATTGAGGCCTAGCATCACTCTTCTCGAAACAAACTGAGGCATGTGATGATTGATATCATTTGCCAACTCGACAAATCTAAAATTCTCACCCAACTGCAATTTGACTTTCCAAGATAGATACGATGGATCTATGGGCAAGCAGTGACCCCCTACACCTGGTCCTGGGAAAAAAGGCATAAAACCAAATGGCTTGCTAGCAGCTCCCCTGATGGCCTCCCAAACATCAATTCCAAGCTCATTTGCAAAAACAGCCAATTCATTAACAAGTGCTACGTTTACATGCCTAAATGTATTTTCCAATAGCTTTGCCATCTCGGCTTCGGCTGGTGATTTAAGCTCAACGGTCTCATCAACTAAGTCCTTGTAAAAATTACTTATTGCTTCTAACGAGTCCTTATTGATCCCTGAAACCAATTTAGGAGTATTGATAAAATTGAAATTCGGGTTTCCAGGATCAATTCTCTCTGGACTATAGCCAAGGTAGAAATCGACTCCCGCCACCAAGTTGCTCAGCCTCTCGAGTTCAGGAAGCACTAGCTCAGAAGTAGTTCCTGGATAAGTGGTGGATTCCAAAATAACCGAAGAACCCTTTTTGATTCTTGTGCCAATCATGGCGGAAGCTGCCGTGATGTAAGAGAGATCGGGAAGTCCATCTCGAAGGGGAGTTGGAACTGTAATTACGCAAAAATCAAAGTCATCAATATCACTAGGATCAAATGATGGCTGAAAACGGTCAGTTTCCAAGGCACTTTTGATTTGGTTTGAAGTTACATCTTCAATATAGGTAATCCCAGAAGCTAACAGGTCTACTCGAGACTTATCCACGTCAAAACCGATTACTCGGTACCCGACCTCGACTGCTCGCATTGAAAGTGGGAGGCCAACGTATCCCTGGCCAATAACTACTAGTTTTCCATGAACCGCCATGTCGTGGGATCTTTCCATCTCTTAATATTGCCACAATTACTGTGCCTGATATTGACATTGGCTCAAGAGCTGCCTTTTAACACTGCTTTGCAAAATCTAGAAATTAAAGCGACTGTCCCTATTTTCCAACGAAGCTCTCATCATTGATCATTTCAACTGACTCGAAACTTGTACCATTGGAAGAGTATGGTTTTCGCTGCTTACTTAGGTATAGGTACTCTTGCCACCTTACTTATAACTCCTTTTTTAATAACATTTCTGCGGAAACAAGGTCACTTCGACACCCCAAATCACCGCTCATCCCATTCAGTGCCAGTCCCACGCGGGGGATCGTTAGTAGCAATAGTGGTGACTCTTTTCCTTATAGGTTCAATAAGTCAGTTTCGAACTTGGCCACTTTTGGTTCTTCCGATAGCCGTATTAATATCGTCATCAGTTGGTTTGGCCGATGATATTAAGGGGTTGAAACCCCTACTTCGCCTCATTCTTCTTCTAACAATATCGTTATCTATTTCGCTCGCTTCATTCATCCCATCAAGTTTTAGTCCCTCATTCAAGATAGCTGCAATTATTGTTGGGATCATTTTTATTGTTGGATTCATCAACGCATGGAACTTCATGGATGGCATTGATGGAATTACCGCAATTGGAGTGGCAGTAACAGGATTATTCTGGGCAATATTTGCCTCCGAGCTGCATTTGCAGTGGTTGCTACTGCTCTCAGGTGCACTCATTGGGGGTGCACTTGGTTTTGGAGCATTTAACTGCTTTAGGTCCAAGACCTTTGCAGGGGATGTGGGAAGCTATGGTTGGGGCTCCATCATTGCAAGCACAGTTGTGGTCGCCATTTCAAAACATGTGCCACTAGATGCAATTATTGCGCCTGTAGTGCTTTCAATAGCTGATACATCTACAACTGTTATCAAGAGAGCCTGGCGAAAAGAGAAGCTTTTTGAGGCGCACAAAAGCCATGCATATCAAAGGTTGCACCAGAGAGGTTATGCGCATATGTCAGTATCAAGCATCTATGGGATACTCTCTATCCTCTGTGGAGTTTTGGGAGTTGGCAACTTGCATGCCACTATATTGGACCACGTGCTTAATGATTTTGGGATCATACTGATTGCCATTTTTTACCTATATCTTCCTAACTTCACAGATAAGCTTGCCAACATTAAAATTGAAAACAAATTGACTTGATCATGAAAATACTCTTAGTTTCCCATTACTTTCCGCCCGAAATAGGCGCTCCTCAGGCCCGCCTCTCTGAGATGGCTGCCTCTTGGGTAAAATCTGGCCACGAGGTTACTGTGCTCACAGGCATGCCAAATCATCCCACAGGAATTATCCCATCAAAGTACCAAGGTGCAGTAGTGAGGGAAGAATTTATCGATGGCTATAAGGTCATTAGAACGTGGTTATATGCAACTCCCAACGAAGGATTTGTCAAAAAAACTTTAGGTCACCTGTCTTTTATGATTACATCCATTTTGTTAGGAATAACCAAGGTGGGTAGACCAGATATTGTCATAGTTTCTTCTCCCACATTTTTTTCTATCTTCTCCGCCTGGGTAATCTCTAAAGTCAAGCGAGCAAAACTCATAGTGGAGATCAGAGATCTCTGGCCCGCTATCTTTGTGGAACTTGGAGTACTAACTAACAAAACAATAATTAAAATACTTGAGGCACTTGAGCTTTGCGCCTATCGTGTAAGTGACGCAGTTGTAGTAGTCACTGAGGGCTTTTTAGACAATTTAGTCTCACGAGGAGTGCCCCGAGAAAAGATAACAGTAATTAGAAATGGCGTCGACCTCGACAAGTTTGGGGCAACTCCATGTGATTTGGATATCAAAAAAGAACTTGGTGCAAGTAGAGACGATATTGTTGTTCTCTATATTGGCGCCCACGGGATTTCTCATGGTTTGGTATCAATAGCTAAAACAGCGCTGCTGCTAAAAGATAAGAGCAATTTACATTTTGCTTTTGTCGGAGAAGGTGCTGCTAAAAAAGATCTGATTGACTATGTTGAAAACAACGACATTCAAAACGTAACTTTTTTGCCTGGTCAACCGCGTGAGAGAGTACCTCTGATATTGGGCGCTAGTGACATATGCTTAGTTCCACTTCGTGACGTCCCGCTTTTCACGAGTTTTATCCCATCCAAAATATTTGAATACTTAGCCTCCAAAAAAGCTGTAATAGGCTCACTATCCGGGGAACCTGCCAAGATACTGACTGACTCAGGTGCAGTTGTAGTCCCTCCCGAGAATCCCGAACTCTTAGCCGAAGCTATCAAAAAGTTGTCAGATTCAGAATTTTTAAGGGAGGCAATGGGCAAATCTGGAAGGTCCTATGTGGAAGAGAACTTTGATAGAACCAAATTAGCCAGTGATTACTTAGCATTAATGGAGCGCATTACTGGTTTCTAGATAAAAGGTGACAATTGGCTTAGCACAAGGCTTTAAAAATGCTTCTTGAATTAGCTTGGCATTGTAGTTTGCCCTAGATACTTGATCAATTTCCCTACGGGCGTTGCGGGGGACTCACTGTTTTTGCTGGATCTGTTATTGCCACATCTTGAACCGCCTCATCAATTGCTTCTAAGACATCTTGCCCCAGTGTCACATTGGCAGCTACTACATTTTCCTCCAACTGTTCGGGCCGAGTAGCACCGACAATTGCCGAAGAAATCCCAGGTCTAGAAAGTACCCACGCTAAAGACATGACTGCCATTGAAAGACCAGCCTCTTTGGCCACTGGCCTAAGACGGTCTATTGCTTCGAGAACCTTGTCTCTTAGATAACCTTGCAGAAAATTAGATCCGGTTGGATCAGTCGCCCGAGAACCAGCCGGAGGAGGCTCACCTAGGTGATATTTCCCCGTCAGTACTCCTTGTGCAAGTGGTGACCAGACTATCTGGCCAATGCCTTGGTCCAGACAAAAAGGCACAACTTCAGATTCAATAACTCTCCATAAAATTGAATACTGGGGCTGGTTGGAAACAAGTCGACTTCGATGGCTGGCGTCTGCGATGTCAAGGTATGCTTTTATTTCCTCACGTCGCCACTCGGAAACTCCTACATAAAGCACTTTTCCCTGTCTGATGAGATCGTCAAAGGCAGCTACAGTTTCTTCAACTGGTGTCTCATGATCGAAGCGATGGGCTTGGTAGAGATCGACATAGTCGACTTGAAGACGCCTAAGAGAGCCTTCAATGGACTCCATTATGTGTTTTCTCGACAAACCTCGGTCATTTACTCCAGGTCCTGTGGGCCAAAATACCTTGGTCGCAATCTCAAGTCCCTCTCGCCTCTGGCCTGATAGTGCCTTCCCTAAAACCTTTTCAGCTTCGGTGCCTGCATAAACATCTGCTGTGTCAAACGTTGTGATACCAAGGTCAAGCGCAGCATGTACGCAAGCCAATGCTGCGTCATCATCCACTTGGCTTCCGTGAGTAATCCAATTTCCGTAAGTTAAAGCCGAAACTTTAAGTCCGCTTGATCCTAGGTGTCTATGTTGCATAATCTCAATACTTATTCATACTCCGCTAAAGGTCAAGTCGAGAATGGCTTGTAGAGAAAATAATTATTTTCCCGAAGCGACTGTACAAATTAACCCAGGTAACTCTTACAAAGCTCAAAGAGAGCTATCCCAGTGGCAACGCTGACATTTAGAGACTCAGGGCCTCCACCGTGAGGAATGTTGGCTAATAAATCACATCTAATTTTAGTAAGCCTTGACAGTCCGCTCCCCTCGGAACCAACTACAAGTGCTCGAAGCCCATCATGGACAGGTAGTTCAAATATTGAGGTATCACCACTTGAGTCGAGGCCAATAATCTCTACACCCTTGGAAGCAAGTTCCATCAATGCAGCCGGAATGCCGCCAACTTCTACAAAGCTAATGTATTCAACTCCACCAGCTGCAACTTTGGTCACAGCAGGTGTCAACTTGGCACTTCTTTGTGCCGGCAAAACTACTCCTTTGACACCCGAACAAGCTGCCGATCTAAGAATAGCTCCCAAGTTCTGAGGATCTGTAATGCCATCTAGAACCAAAATGATTGGTGCTCCAACTATATTTGCAGGCTCAATTGCAGGCTCTGATACTTTTTCATCTAAATCTTCTTGATCCAATAATTCAATATCAGTTAACTCAACTTCAATGACTTCTTCGGCAATCTCTTCGTTCGCCGATATTTCATCAGTTATAGATTCAGCTTCAAAAACTTCATCGAATGCATCGTCTTCATCATCTTGGGCCAAAAGTTCGTCGTCTAATTCTTCAACATCTGACTCACTGTCAAAGTCTTCCACTTCTGATGAATCTACAGATGCTTTTTCGTCAACGCTTACTTTGGACCCGGATAATATTTCGAGTAACTGGTCAAGCGTAATGGAATCAATCGGTCGACATTTTGCCACAACGCCCTGGTGGGAGTAGGTCCCGGCAATATCATCTAGTTCTCTCTTGCTTACGGATCTAGTCGTGACTCCACTTTGGGCAATTATTGATTCGATATCTTCTGAATCGTCGTGGCCTTCAGTGTAATCGTGGGCAACTAATATCTCATAAATCTTTCGCGAATTTTTCTTGATAAGTTCAGCTACTGACCTTTTGCCGATGACTATGCCACCAAGTAATCCCTTTTCTTGCGCGGTTTTGAATGGTTTGGGGGAACCACCTTGGCCTCTTGGCCCTGAGGACCTGCTGTCTGAGAATGACTGCCTTTTCTCTCTCCATTCCCCAGAACTACCATCACGACGGGGTCGCTCGTCGTTTGAGTATCTCGATGAGCTTCTATCTCGATCGGATCTAAACGGTGCTCCTCTGCTTCCAAAATCACGGTCTCTTGAATCTCTGGACCCCCCATATCCTCTAGAACCTCCACCGCTTCGTTCACGGTTTTCAGAGAACCTCCTGGGCTCACCACTTTCTGATCTCCAAGGTTTCCTATCTTCGCCCGAATACGACCTGCCTCTTTGTGAGTCCTGCGATCGCCAGGGAGGGCCATCGCTTCTCTCTCTAAAGGGTCGTCTCTCTCCTTGACTGGATCGATCCCTATCACCTCTGGGCTTGTCCTCACCTCGCCAGGGAGTACCGCCTTCACGAGATCTATACGGGGCTCCCCCATCACGAGATCTATATGGAGCGCCACCTTCACGAGATCTATACGGGGCTCCCCCATCACGAGACCTAAAGGGTCTTCCCTCTCCTTGCCCGGATCGATCCCTATCACCTCTGGGCTTGTCCTCACCTCGCCAGGGAGTACCGCCTTCACGAGATCTGTATGGCCTGTCATCTCTTTGTTCGGACCTGTCTCTGTCGTTGAAGCTTCTCTTTTCACCTCGCCAAGGTGTGCCACCTTCACGGGACCTATAGGGCCTGTCATCTCTTTGATCGGATCCATCTCGATCTTTGAATGGTCTATTTTGTCGACCGACTTCGGCCGCTCCTTTTCGGGTCAGGGATCCTGACCACTTATTGGGTTTCTTTGGCGACCCTGAATTGCTCTCTTTCAATTTAACTCCATTACTTTTGCGAACTTAGTCGCTATTATTTCTCTAATTGATCGCTCTACTTCGTCTGCTGTTAAGCTCGCATCCACGACTGACCAATTATCTGACTCTTTAGCAATTTCAAGGTAACCTTGCCTCACTCTTTCTTGAAAGTGAAGCTCCTCAGATTCCATCCGATCGTTTGACTTATTTCTCTCAATTCGTCTACGACTTGCTGTTTCGGGGGAAATATCTAAAAGAATATAAAGATCAGGTTCAACATTCATTGAAGCCCATCTTGTTACTAATTCTAGCTCTTTGACATCGAGGCCCCTGCCATAACCTTGATAAGCAATGGTAGAGCCATTAAATCTGTCACAAACAACCCATTTCCCGGATCGAATAGCTGGGAGAATTACATCGCTAACGTGCTGTGATCGATCAGCAAGCATAAGCAAAGCCTCTGTGCGGTCATTCAATTCTCGATTCGAGTGAAGTACCAGATTTCGGACTTCTAATCCAAAATCAGTTCCTCCAGGGGCAATGGTGAAAAGTGCTCCTATCCGTTTTGCAAGTAGCTGTGCCTGAGTTGACTTTCCTGAACCATCTATTCCTTCAAAAACAATGAAACAGCCTGTTTCACTCACCGGAATCTTCAACTTGGGACTTAGGGGTTGCAGTTTTTTTCACTACTTTTTTTGCAACAGCCTTTTTGACGGTTTTCTTTGCAGCTTTCTTTACAGCTGTCTTTTTGACGGCTTTCTTTGCAGCTTTCTTGGCCCTTGGTGCTCTCGGTGCGGCTGACCGTCTCTCTTCTAACAGCTCAACTGCTCGCTCGAAAGTCAAGTTCTCTGTAGTATCACCCTTTCTCAAGGATGCGTTAGTTTCCCCATCAGTCACATAAGGACCAAACCTCCCCGATTTGACCAATATGGGCTTCTTTGAATTTGGATCTTCGCCTAAGGAGACTTGGGGGGCGGCATCTTGCTTTTGCCGTCTTCTAGCTTTTGGCTGCAAGAAAAGTTCTTTGGCCTCATCCATGGTCACAGTGAGAAGTTCTTCTTCACTGCCTAGCGTTCTCGTATCACTTCCCCGCTCCAAATAGGGGCCGTATCGACCATTTTTAGCTACAATCTCAACTCCGACTGACTCGTCTATCCCAAGACTCCTTGGCAATCTAAAGAGCGATAGTGCATCTTCGAGAGTCACGGTTTCGACCTGCATGGATTTGAAAAGTGATGCAGTTTTTGGCTTTTCTGACTTCCCGGCATCTTGTGGAAGCTCCATTTGGACATAGGGTCCATATCTCCCGGCTTTGGCAACAATCTGTAAACCTGTTTCTGGATCTTGACCAACCAATCTGTCGCCAGTGGGGGCTGCTAGCATTTCGAGAGCTAGCTCCACGGTTAGTTCATCGGGTGGCTGCGTATCTGGAAGCGAAGCCCTGTCTTCTCCTCTTTCAATATAAGGTCCATATCTCCCCACTCTGACGAAGATGTCTGTGCCATCTGGGTCTTTGCCAATTGGGAGGGTGTTAATCTCTCTGGCATCAATTTCACCCAACCTGGTTTCAACGGCAGGCTTTAATCCCGGGAGTTCCTCGGTTCCGAAATAAAACTTCCGCAACCAAGGGACCATCTCTTGTGAACCTGTTGCAATCTCATCGAGATCATCTTCCATGGAAGCAGTGAATCCATAATCAACTAACTCCGCAAAGTAACGCTCGAGGAGACCAACGACTGAAAATGCAGTCCAAGTCGGCACTAACCCGGTGCCCTTTTTCCAAACATATCCTCTTTGCTGAATAGTGTCGATAATTGAAGCATAAGTAGAGGGTCTACCAACGCCCATCTCTTCTAAAGCCTTGATCAAAGAAGCTTCACTATATCTAGGTGGAGGTTGAGTGGAGTGCTCTTTTGGAGTCATCTCTCCACACGTGAGAGCCTCACCTACTACCAACTGAGGAAGTCTAGAGGTTCCACTCTCGCCCTCAGATGAGTCGCTGTCATCATTTCCTTCTTCGTAAGCCGCTAAGAACCCAGGTTCAGTAATTACTCTGCCAGAGGCCGAGAATATTGCTTCGCACTCATTTGATCCTTCTTTTTTGAATGCCGGAGGAGGATTTTTGGTGAGGCCAATTATTCTCACCTGAACACTCTGACCATTTGCATCCACCATCTGTGAAGCAACAGTGCGCTGCCAAATCAATTCATATAACTTTGATTCGTCACTCCCGAGGCTCCTAGAAGCCTCTTGGGGTGTGGGCCACGAGTCCCCAGCAGGTCTGATTGCTTCATGGGCTTCTTGAGCGTTCTTAACCTTATTTGCATATAGCCTGGGCTTAGCTGGAATTGTATTCTTGCCGTATCTCGAAGATGCTAGTTTTCTGGCAGTTGTTATGGCTTCGTCCGAAAGAGTTGTTGAATCGGTTCTCATATATGTGATCCAACCCTCTTCGTAAAGCCTCTGTGCGGCTCTCATAGTTCTGGCGGCAGCAAATCTCAACTTGCGACCAGCCTCTTGTTGCAAAGTGGATGTCATGAACGGAGGTGCAGGAGATCTTCTAAATGGTCTCTCTTCAATGCTCTTGACACTAAAGCTGCCTGCTGAAAGAGACTCGGCAAGAGATCTTGCTTCTATTTCGCCTAGAACTATGACATCTTTTTTAGTTAAGTGGCCAATCTCGTCAAAATCTTTTCCAGTGGCGAGCCTAATTCCATTTATCTCGATAGAAACAGCTTGAACTGTCTCGCTCTTCTTTAAAAGGGAGGCTTCTAAATCCCACCATGAGGCAGATCTAAATCCCATGCGAGCTCGCTCTCGCTCAACTACCATCCTTGTAGCCACACTCTGGACACGTCCTGCAGACAGCCTCGGCATAACTTTGCGCCAAAGAACAGGTGAAACCTCGTATCCATAGAGGCGGTCCAATATTCTTCTGGTTTCCTGCGCATCTACGAGTCTTCTATCTAGCTCTCGCCAGTCACTTACTGCACGGTTGATGGCATCCCTCGTAATTTCGTGAAAAACCATTCGCTTGACAGGAACCTTGGGTGAAAGAACCTCTAGAAGGTGCCACGCAATTGATTCACCTTCTCGGTCCTCGTCTGTTGCCAGGTAAACTTCGCTGGCTTCTTTTACAAGCTTCTTTAGTTTTTGAACGTGGCTTTTTTTATCTTGAGAGACTATATATAACGGCTTGAAGTCATTATAGGGATCGACTCCAAGTCTTGACCAAGACTCTCCCTTAAGCTCCTCTGGGACTTCAGCGGCACTTCTTGGCAAGTCTCTAATGTGGCCAATTGAAGACTCCACATTGAATTCATTTCCCAAAAAAGTCGCAATTGTACGAGCCTTGGCGGGTGATTCGACAATAACAAGAGGCTTAGCCATGACTGCCACTAGGTTGATGCATAAAGTGGTCCTTTGTCAAGAACTTAGTGGAAACTACCATGTAGTTAGCTATTTTTCCTTGAAGCACTCGCAAGAGGCCGCCTTTTTCGATTGTATTATTAATGGGCCCCAGCTTGTTCTACCTGCTTGGCCGGACCTGCTATATCATCGTCCATCGAGCCTGTTGACCGCTTAGAGAATCCAATTGAGATAAGTAGCACTACAAGTGCAATTCCCGATATCGTGAGACGAATTGCAGTGTGGTGCTGGTTGGTGATGACTATGGGAAGAATAAGAAGTGAGACTAAGTTCATGACTTTGATTAATGGATTCAAAGCCGGACCAGCGGTGTCTTTAAAGGGATCACCAACAGTGTCTCCGATCACAGCAGCCTTGTGGGCATCTGAACCTTTTCCACCTTCATGACCGTCTTCAATGTACTTCTTCGCATTATCCCAGGCTCCACCAGAGTTCGACAAGAAATTAGCCATGAGCTGTCCTGTCAAAATGGCTGCAGCCAAAAACGCACCAAGTGCCAAGTATCCAATTCCAAAACCCACAATTACAGGAGTCAAAATTGCAAGGAGTGCAGGCGTGGCTAGTTCACGCTGTGATGCGGCTGTGCAAATGGAGATAACTCTGCCGTACTCAGGCTTTTCTGTGTAGTCCATGATTCCAGGGTGCTCTCTAAATTGGCGCCTAACCTCTTGAACTACAGTGCCAGCTGTTCTTCCAACTGCCCTGATTGCAAGTGCTGAGAACAAGAAGGCAACCGATCCACCAATAAGCATTCCAATGAATGTTGTTGGATTGGAAACATTTATCTGAGTTTGAGCCTGATGGAACAACCAGTTGACGTCATATCCTGCTTTTCCAATTCCCGGGGCATTAAGGCCCAGTTGAGAACCAACGGTCTCGATAAAGGATGCAAACAAGGACACCGAAGCAATCACAGCAGATCCGATGGCAACACCTTTTGTAATGGCCTTAGTGGTGTTTCCAACTGCATCGAGACTGACCATGACACGTTCGGCTTCACCAGTGAACTCTCCAGACATTTCAGCCACTCCTGCGGCATTGTCAGAAACAGGTCCGAAACTGTCTTCAGAAACAACCATTCCCGCAGTTGCCAACATTCCGATTCCAGTTAGTGAAACTAGGTAAAGAGACAGCTCAATGTTTCCACCACCTAGCCCCACGGAAACTGCAATGGCAATGGCAATGGCAATGATGGCCCAAACCGAGGACTCAAGGCCGAATGCAATTCCTGCCAGGGTTGTAGTGGCAGGTCCAGTCCTTGCTGCAGCGGCAATCTCCCTAACAGGAGATCGTTCAGTTGACGTGAACTGCTCTGTAATGGCAGAAACTATAAGCATCAAAACTGAACCCGCTAAGACGGCATAGAAGGCTTTCATGTAGTGCAAGTAGAAACCAGCAACTAATCCTGCTCCCAATATGGTTAGAAGTGAAGCAGTCCAAACACCTCGGTTGATGGCCACCATGGCCGATTTCTCATTTGCCCTCGCACGGACGGCAAAAACACCGACGATGGTTGCAATAATTCCAATTGCCGGAACAATCAAGGGAAACACAACTGCACGGGCGGCTTCAGAGCCTTTCCCAATTGAATTGAAAGCAGAGTATCCCAAAATAATGGCAGCGATTATGGTAATGGCATAGGACTCAAACAAGTCTGCGGCCATTCCGGCACAGTCACCGACGTTGTCACCGACGTTGTCGGCAATTGTAGCTGCGTTCCTTGGATCATCCTCTGGAATCCCAGCCTCAATTTTTCCAACCAAGTCAGCACCTACGTCAGCTGCTTTGGTGAATATTCCTCCACCAACCCTCATGAAAAGCGCCAGAAGTGAAGCGCCGAATCCAAAGCCAACCAAAACGGCCGTAGCGCTATTTTGGAAGATCAAAACAATCGTGGTGGCCCCTAAAAGTCCTAAACCGACACAGAAAAGACCAGTGATAGCACCGGTCCTAAATGCGACTTTCAAAGCTGGAGGAAGCTTGCCATCTCGGGCCGCCGCCGCTGTCCTTACATTTCCCCTTACGGCCAAGCTCATTCCAATGAAGCCGGTGGCCCCACTGCAAATTGCTCCGCCTAAAAAGCAAAGTACCCGGTACACTCCAGCCATAGATGCACTCAGTGCAATCGAGCCATCAGGTCTTTTAACTTGGGTAGCCGTGAAGAAAATCAAGACTGCAAGTGGCACGACGATAATTAAAATCGTTTTGAACTGGCGGCGCAGGAAAGCTTCCGCACCTTCTTGGATGGCCTTTGCTATATCTTTCATTGATTGGGTTCCCTGATCAGCAGCAAGGACACCGCGCATGAGAGTAACGCCAACAATCATGGAGATTAAAGCAGCAGCAATGGCAAAGTACAGCCAGCCTTTTTCGGCTCCACCTAAACTAAAAGCCTGGTAGCCGCCTTCAGCAGCAACGAGGTGAGGCATTGGTATTTGACTCCTTCAAATTAAAGCCAACTTCACTCGAAGTTGGAAGATTTTGAATCATTTGATTCGGCTCGATCCACGGCGCGTATTTACAACCCGCCCTGAGCGACCAATATACGATACCGAATTTTGAGACCCCTAATCAACAACCGAGTAAATTCTCTAATAACTCTTGGCCATAGGAAGCGTAAAATACCAGGTAGATGGCAATGTCAAGATGGTGTAATAACGTTGTCTAATTCGTGGGTGGAGCGCAATTCGTAGGTCGGATTCATTATCAAGAGTTGGTTTCCACGCTTCCCAACCATTCCTTCGGCCACAAGCCTGGTTCCCGGCTGAATCCCAGGGACACTACGGCGCCCTTGGAAAACTAAGGTTATTTTCCCGCTCTGATCAGCCACAATGCACTCAAGGGAGGCAATTCCGGCACGAGGTTGCACTCTGACAGATAGGACTCGTCCTGCAATCCTGGTTCTCGTTCTATAGGTAAGCGACCCAATCATCACAGTTCCAGTTACATCTTTAACCTCAAAGCTCTCAAGCTCTGCAGCGGCTTCAGCGGCACGTCTTGACTGTCTGCCAGGTGATGGCATGTGGATCCTGGGGTTCTTTTTCTCGAGTTGGAATGGGATAATTGTGGCACTGGCATGTGGCATCTGAGAAACTAGTGCCGAAATTCGCTCGGCGGTCCTGTCATGCAACAGTCTTCTAAGCGCTCCTACATAAACTCGCCTTGGCAAGAGAATACTTACTTCGGTTTCTTGATCCGATGCTAGATCGGCCACAAGTTCAGCAACTGCTCTTCCAAGCCTTCGATCGCCACATTCCATGACATCAAGTGGAAGTCTCGACAACCCAAGTCGTTTCCACCCGTTTTCGAGATTCATGGCAGCTTGCGGGTCGAGCACGAAATGCACAGCTCTCAAATCATCAGGTGTGAGAGTTCTAGCAAACTGAATAGCTCTAGCCGTAGCTAGGTCCAACCTCTCAACTAAAACAATTACAACATGGCGTCGAAGAATTGGTGACTCACACAGTGCCGGGGCATTTTCTTCCAGTATTTTTTCCTCTGATTCATACTGGCGATGGAGCATAATGAAACCAATAACCATCAGTGGCATCAATACAACCACTACCCAAGCTCCCTCTGTGAATTTTGTGACGATAAACATAAGGTCCACAAAAAAACTCAATACACAAGAGGTCCCATTTATTACAACTCGAATCCGCCAGTTCTTTTCCTTGTTTACTAAGTGATGCTTTACCATGCCAGCGCCAGCCATAGTAAAGCCGGTGAAAACCCCTATTGCATAAAGTGCAATAAGTGAAGTTACCCGGGCTCTAGTTGCAACAAGCAAAATAATGGACATTGTAGTAAGAACCAAGATTCCGTTTGAAAACACAAGTCTGTGACCACGCCTCATTAACTGCCTTGGCAAAAACGAATCCTCTGCGGCAAAGCTCGCTAGAAGCGGAAAACCTGAGAAGCTTGTATTGGCAGCCAAAATCAAAATTGCCGTAGTTGCAATTTGCAAAAATATGTAAAGTCCTTTTCCTAAAAAACCATTTCCATATACCGTTGAGGCAATCTGCGACACTACGGTTGGGATTCCACTTTGCTGAGGAATCGGGTGCACAACGGCGCTCAAGAAAGAGACTCCAAAAAACATGGTTCCTAAGACTATGCTCATTGCCACAAGTGTCGTCCGGGCATTTTTCGACTGCCCCTCTAGTCCCGAAAGCATTCCTTTCCTGGATTTATGTGTTATCTTAAAAATGGAAACTCCGTTAGAGATGGCCTCTGTCCCTGTCAGGGCAGTACCACCATTTGCGAATGCTTGAGCCATGACAAAAAGGGAAGCGCCGACTAATATGCCATGCCCTGGACTGGCGAACTTGTAGCTGTCAGGTAAATGCTGATTTGCAAATCCCAAACCTCCAGTGAGCCACTTCACAATGCCAACCACTATCAAAACAGCCATACTGAAGATAAAGACGAAAGTAGGGATAGCAAAGGTTTTCCCAGCCTCCCTTATTCCACGGAGGTTTCCATAAGCAATAAGAACAACAAAAAATACTGAGAAATAAACTGTATAGGGAAGTAATGCTGGAATAGCCGAGGTCATGGCATCAACTCCTGCGGCCACAGAAACTGCGACCGTCAGGGTGTAGTCAATCAAAAGTGCGGCACTTGCTATTTGGGCCACATTTTTCCCAAAAGTGTCCCGTGTCACCATATAAGCCCCGCCAGCTTTAGGGAATGCCTTTATTACTTGCAAGTATGAAAGTGTGACCGTAACTAAAACAAAGAGTATTCCAACTGTGATTGGAACTACTAGCGAATAGGCACCAGTGCCAACTGCCAAAACCAGCACAATTAAAATCTGCTCGGTTGCATATGCAGATGACGACATAACATCGCTAGAAAGCACCGCCAATGCAGTTGGTCGCCCTATTCGTTCGGTGGAGAGCCTCTCTGAGACAAGGGGTTGGCCTAATAGCACTCGCTTTAATCTGTAGCTAAGCCGCTCGGGTGGCAAAAAGGCATCTTGCTCCCCGCTATTTATGGTATCTTCTTCGGTCACTAGTTACCTAGCCTAGCCAACAAAGAACAAGCCTTTAGTTGATCCCTTGCAAATTCGTTCCTAAAAGCCCTGCTTATGGCGATTGGTTTGCTTTTGTGGCAAATTAAGTGTTGCATATTAGGGTGCACATTATCGTAGTTGGTTGTGGAAGAGTAGGAAGTGGCCTAGCAACAAGTCTTGTTGATAGCGGTCACACAGTATCGATTGTTGATAAATCACCTCACTCATTTAGAAGGCTTCCTCCTGAATGGACTGGGACAAAGATTGTGGGATTTGGATTTGATAGAGACGACTTGATTGAGGCTGGTGCCGAGAGGGCTGCGGCGTTGGCTGCTGTGACAAGTGGTGATAATTCCAATATCCTCACGGCCAGAATTGCAAGAGAGAACTTCAATATTCCAAATGTCGTAGCTCGAATATACGATCCCAGGAGAGCTGAGATATATCAGAGATTGGGCATTCCGACAGTGGCCACTGTTGCCTGGACAACTGAGCAAGTCCACAGAAGACTCTTCCCTGAAACGACTGCAACTGAATGGAACGACAACACCGGCAATTTGCAACTACTTGAGCACTTGCTTCCAGCCAGTTGTGGAGGGAAAAAGTTCTCAGCTTTAGAAATTCCAGGTAAAGTACGCCTAGTGGGAGTCTCCAGGGCCGGCGAGCCAATGATCCCATCAGCTGAAGCTGTTGGCCAAGAAGGCGACCTTCTGTATTTTGCAGTGATTCGATCGGCACTCAGTGAGTTCCATGAATTACTCGGTGATATGAAAAGCGGTAATAAAGTTGAAAAGTAGAAGGCAGTTTAAACATAATTGCAGTAGAAAGGTCGCTTCAAAGTGAAGGTAGCTATATGTGGGGCAGGCAATGTGGGCACATTTATTGCCCATGACTTAGCTGCTGCTCATCACACAGTATTGGTGCTCGAAAAGGATATAGAATTAGTTTCCAAACTAAAGCCCTCCCCAAATATTCAGTGGATTGGAGCTGACGCCTGCGAGGTTAGCGCTCTTCAAAAAGCAGGTTTTGACACGGTAGATGTTGTAGTGGCCGCCACCGGTGATGACGAAGACAATCTAGTAATTAGTCTCTTAGCAAAGCAAGAGTTTGCCGTCCCAAGGGTGGTAGCAAGAGTTAACCACCCAGAGAATATGTGGCTCTTTAATGAGTCTTGGGGTGTTGATGTGTCTGTATCTACTCCTCACCTTCTGTCGGCCCTCGTCGAAGAGGCTGTTAGTGTCGGATCGTTAGTGCGACTTTTACAGTTTGGTGGAGGGGATGCCCGATTAGTTGAAGTCACTCTGGCAGAAGACTCGCCAGCGTCAGGATCTGTGATTGCAGACTTGGGGCTTCCAAGAGATGCCACAGTTGTAGCCGTCGTAAGGGATCGACACGTAGTGGTTCCTCGGGGTGACACGATACTTGGTCCTTCGGATGAAGTTTTAGTCCTAGTAACCGCCGATGCTGAGCCTCAAGTGCATGCAATTTTAATTGGGGCTTAGATCAAAAAGCCCAAACAAGTTCTCAACAAATAAAAATAGCTTCCACTCATACTTTTAATGGTGCACGAGATTGAAGTCGAAGTTGTATCCACACTCTATTTCCCTCTCGCCGCAAGACAAGAGCACTGATCGGATCAACTTCTCCATCTCCGGCCAAAAGCGAGTCACCAGTTAGAGGATTAAAGTTATTATCACTACTTCGGGGACCATGTGAAATCCAGCATTCAACCACTAGATCACCATCAACCATATTGGGATCAAACCACAAGTCATATATTGCCTCGGACATAGAAATCATTTTATATGCCAGAAACACAATTCAGACTGGAAATTAACTTACATTTATCGACTGCATGAAGCAGTAGTCATTTAGTTCACCAACCCTGGCCCTAACTGGCGGAGTGATAAAAAGAATATCTTTTAAGGCTTGGCAGTTGGGTTCACTTCAATAAGCCTAATATTCCAGAGATCTCATTCAAACATTAAGGATGGCAACTCGGAGCATTAACTACAGGTTCAGGAAAGGCCTCAGCGGCTAGCTCCCATGTCGACTGGCCAGGAGGCAGTGTTGTCTCTGGTTCTTTCATGACAAATGCCACGACCTTTGCAGCACCTGGGATGATTTTAGTCCACTTCGCAGCCGGCGGATACTGCCACATTCCGTCGAAATATGAATTCGTTGGCTTCCATCCCATAGTTAGAAGTTTTTTTGAAACAAAATTCACAATCGCAGTATCAGATGACATTGTGTTGAATAAAAGCCAATTCAATTCCATTGACCATCCTGGCCTATCGCTTGAAGAACACGCTTGGTCCCATTGAGTAGGTACCCAATTGGAATGTAGGCCAGTTGAGTTCGGAGGAAGTGCCTTATCTACCTGTGCTAGCTCATTAGCTATAGCAAAATGGGGATCGCCCCCATGGGGTCCTGTGACAACACCCCAATTAAAGTACAAGATAACTAGAGCGACGACGAATATAAAGGCTAATAAAGCTCCAAATAAGGCTCGGTGGCGCATGGTCAAAATTCTAGTAAGTCTTGGGTCCAAGAACCAATTGCTAAAGTCTAGTTAGTTCCTTTTGTCTCAAGGGAAACTTAGTTTGGAATTCGTTTTCGGTTACTGAATTTTTGGATCACCATTTGTAGGAGTGCTAGTAGTTTTGGACTGTGATAGGAAACGAAGAGTCGGCACTGATAAATTCACTGGTACTGTTAATCCAGTTGCAATTAACAGTATTCCACCAATCAAAATCAAGATCGAAAATGACCCTGCCAGGCCCACGCATACTGCGCAAATGCCGGTCGTGACTAGCGCATAGTCAAGGAAAGCAAACTGATGATTGTAAAGGTCAGCAAACATGAGTTGGGTTTTATCAGGCTTTTCTTTGATTCCTTTTCCCCGCAGGACTGACCATAGAATAAAGGGCACGACCTTATGCAAGTGACCGACATAAGCTATCAATAGCCAACCACCGATAGCTCCAACCATGGAAGAAGTGAGGGCAACGCCTAGATGGTGATGATGGCTCATTGTTAGTGTTGCACCAAGTGCGAGTCCAATGGCTGCAATAAGTGAGAACGCCGAGGTCACCACAAATAGCAGGTGCAAGTCTGCCTTTCGGCGACGATGCATAACGTGCATTAAAAGGGAGTAGAGATGTGCACCGAGTCCGATTATTAGCACTACTACGCCGATCCATATGAGCCACACTAAGTTAAATAGCAGTGCAGGTGAAATTAATACCACTCCGCCTGCAATTGCCCAAACTGAAACCCACGAAGACCTTCTGCGACCAGGAACATGTGCTAGTAAAAACATTGGCCAGAGTTTTTCAGCGACACTTACATAACTGAGCCCAAGCCATCCGAACATTCCAATTATTGCGTGGGCCAGTACTACCCGTCCATTTAAGTCAAACCAGTTGCCCCGTCTATCTACAACGTAAACAATCCCATAACACGCAGTTATCACAAAACCAATAACGGCTAGTCGGAGCCCGGTCACTGGAGCCCCTTTCCCCTTTGCACTTAGAGCAGGAATAATATTTACCACCAATAAAATCACAGCTAGACCAGCAAAGAACCCTCCTGCTTCAACTACAAATTCATGTGTAGTGGCAAAGCCTATTGGGAGTAACCATGACCCTAAAAGCCAGCTCAAAAAAGTTGCCCGAGAGAGCTTTATGGAGCGCAATGGACGTTGGGTAATTACAGGAGTGAACTGATGGAGCGCTCCTAGGACACCCATAGATAGAGTTGCCAACATTGCTAAATGAGCAGTTGCCACTACATGGTCATTGGTTGGATCAACCATGGCGATGCTACGACTCCAAATAAGAAAAGCTCCACAAGCAACTAAACCAAATGCCGATGCGAGAAGGAAACTAAGAGGGACTGACGGTGGAGGGATGGCACTGGGTAAGCCAGGTGGGCGTCCATCCCAACCTCCGAGACTTTTTCCTGGAGCTGCCCCAGGAGATGTTATAGGGATTGTAGTCAAAATGACCCCAAATGCAGAGGACTTTTCTGGTACCTATTTCGGCACTTATCGATCGGAATCACATCCCACACTCGCTCTTTCCAAAGCTTCACGGCTCTTTTAGATACTTTGCTCACATATTTTCTGATCTCTCAAGCCTAGAAGAAATCAAGACACCCAATTCAAATCTGATGCGACGAAGCCAGATCCAGGGTAAATAATGAGGATCAACTAGTAGTGTGCATTTATGCTGATATGTCGTGGCAGTCCGAGCCCTAAGTAGTTTAATTGGCACTAAGACTGCTCATTTAATTGATCGGTTATAATTTTATTAGGTCAATTGTGTGACCAAATAAGGAGGCCGACTATGGCAACTGTTGATGCACGTCCTATCATTGCTAGAGGTGAGGAACCCTTTGACCTCATTATGTCCACTGTGGCTGCACTTGATGTACTGGAGGATCTTGTAATCCTGGCACCATTTGAACCCGTTCCACTGGAAGGCGTTTTAGGCGCTCAAGGTTTTTCATACGAAGCAGAAGAAATCGGTGCAGGCGACTGGCGAGTCACATTTAAAAGGCAACTATGACAGAAGATACCAAAAGCACAACACCCGTAGCAATCGGTCCAATTAGGACTGTGACACCGGTAGATAATGCAGTCGAGGCAGCCTGGGATGCACTTCGATGCGTTTATGACCCTGAGCTTTACTTAGACGTGGTATCCCTCGGTCTCATCTATGACATTCGTGAAAATAACGGAGACATATCAGTGGATATGACTTTGACCACTGAGGGGTGCCCAGCTTCAGAAAGCCTATCTGAAGCAGCCCGGATGGCAATTTCCGAACGATTGGGCAAAGCGGTGGCAGTCGAAGTAAATGTCGTGTGGGACCCTCCCTGGAGCCCAGCGCTAATAGACAAAGAAGCTGCAGCTGCACTTGGATTTAAGATCCGCTAGAAACTCGTTTTCATCTCTTTAACTACCAATAATTATTAACTGTCTTTCTCTGATGAAACGGCAGCTTGAATCTGCACCCAAATGTGCATAGGCAGAGTCAAAATAAAGGAATAGTGTTACAGGAAATAAGTAGAAGTTAACCTTCCGTTTCGTTCTCGAGAAGAGAAGCTCCACTACTTCCAGGCTGAGTGAATTGAATCAAATGGCGAATACTCTACTGATTTGTTCGCCACAAATAGACATGCCCTGGCATCTTCAAGAGCATTGTGGTGTATGAAGTCGTATTCAAAATAGTTAGCTATGCAAGAGAGCTTGTATCGTGAGAGATCTCTGAGATAGCGCCTGGCTAGAGCTAGTGAGCAGATAAATGTATTATCTACTGGCTCATGTCCATAGTGCATTAGGGTCGAATTAAGGACACCTTTATCAAATGGTGCATTGTGTGCAATTAGGGTTTTCCCCACAAAGAGATCCGAGATCTCACTCCAAAGGTCTCCAAAATTTGGAGACTCCTGGGTCTGCTCTGGATAGATTCCATGAATGCCGATATTTATGTCTAAGTAATAGTTTCCTGGGGGTCTAATCAACCAGTAGTCGCTCCCTACTTCTCGACCTAGCGAATCGGCAAAAACCACTCCAAGGGCGCAGGCGCTAGATCTTTCACTTGTAGCGGTTTCAAAATCCAAAGCCACAAACTCATACTCGCAATCTTGGAACACGGTCACCTTGTTCACATCGTAACAGCTGGATGAGACAAATTGATGTTTTGAATTTCTCAAAATTAAGCCCCTGATCTAATATAGGGGCCACTAATTCTTAATCATTTACGCGTAGTTTGGGCTGGTTAAATAGTATTTAGTACGGTTTCCAAAGAGCCTTTTCCTGGAAGAGCCACGAATCCTTTTGCTTGAGGGCAAATTCACGGAAATTATCACATTGCTAATTCAATTCAAGTATTGCTATCTTTTGCTAGCAAATAGCTCTAGAATATAGGTATGGGGCAAGCGGCTTTTTTCGACCTTGACAAGACCGTCATTGCACGTGCTTCAATGGCGGCCTTTGGTGCGCCTTTTTATAAGGGCGGGTTAATATCCAAAACAACCGTGATGAGAGCTCTTTACTCTCAGCTTGTCTACAAGCACTTAGGTGCAAGTGAGCAAAAACTCGAGCGAATTAGAAAGTCAGTGCTGGAACTCACCCGAGGCTGGGAGCAAGTAAAAGTGCGCCAAATTGTCGAAGAAGCCCTTGCCAGAACAGTTGATCCAATCCTCTACCGTGAAGCCCTCGACGAGATCGATGCCCACCAGGCTGCCGGACGGAGAGTATGGCTTATATCTGCCTCTCCTGAAGAGATTGTAAGGCCGCTAGGGAGATATGTGGGCGTAGATGGCGTAATTGCCTCTAGAGCGGCTGTAGATGCTGATGGTCTTTACACAGGTGAGATGGAGCAGTACGTATACGGTCCATATAAAGCTGAGGCAATTATCGACATCGCAAAAAAAGAAGACCTAGATCTAGATGAGTGCTGGGCATATTCGGACTCAATTACTGACGAGCCAATGTTAAGCGTGGTTGGCCATCCCGTAGCCATTAACCCAGATCGTGCACTGGCCAAACTTGCCAAAGAAAAGGGATGGGAAATTCGCCACTTTGATGCTACGGTTCACCTTGCTGAAAGGCGAGGCATGTTAACAAAACGCCGCACTGCAGCAATCACTGGAGTAACTGCCGTTACGGCAAGTGGCGCTCTAGCCATTGGATGGTGGGTCGGCCGACATCGCCGAATAGTAGTTGAAAAAGCCAGCTAAAGCTGGCTTGATCTAATTTTTGTTCTGATATTTAAAGCTTAAATATCAGCCTTCTCGGAGCTTCTTGGCTACAACTACACCAAGGGCCACGAGAACTATAAGTACCAAAATCTTCTTCATGGGAATACCTTAGCAACTTTTTGGCAATAGTGTCTACTCGGTCCAGCCGGGTGTGAAATGCCCCGTAAAACAGCAAAATTGCAGGTATTTCGCCTATTGGACACAATATTTACTATGAACTCTTCAATCCCTGCTTGGCTATCTCCGGCTGTGAATTGGGAAGATTTTGCTACAAAAATAAAATCTAGCAGCCCATCAATTGGAATAATTAGCTCGTTAGGTAGTTGAGCTTTTACTTCAATGTCAAGATACTTCGCAATTTTTCTGATTTCACACTTAGTCAACCGAACAATTTTTGGAAGTTCAAATCTTTTGGCAGTCATTACTCTCCTCAATAATTTAATTGAAGATCAGCTAAGCATAAGGCTCTCAGCAATATGATCAGCCCAAATTTAAAATACCTAAAGTTGAGAGTTGCATTCTCAGCCAAGGTTAAACAACTATTTTATTGCTTGAGCAACTTCAAGTCGGCGTCTACCATCATTCTGACCAAAGTCTCAAAATCGGTCTCGCGCTTCCACCCAAGAACTTTCTCAGCTCTCGATGGATCTCCCACCAAAAGATCAACCTCTGCCGGGCGCAAATACTTCTCATCAACATGTACATACTTGTTCATGTCAAGCCCTACATGGTCGAATGCAATCTCGCACAGTTCTTTGACGCTGTGAGTCTCACCTGTTGCCACAACGTAATCGCCAGGGTTGTCTTGTTGGAGCATTAGCCACATTGCCCGGACGTAGTCTGCGGCAAACCCCCAGTCTCTCTTAGCATCTAGGTTCCCAAGTGAGATGGATTTCGCCAGGCCGTGGTGGATCTGGGCTACACCGTGAGTAATCTTTCTCGTAACAAATTCAAGACCACGCCGTGGAGATTCATGGTTGAACAGGATCCCAGATGAGGCATGCAAGTTATAACTCTCACGATAATTAACCGTTATCCAGTGCCCGTAAACTTTGGCCACCCCATAAGGGCTCCGTGGGTAAAAAGGAGTGTTTTCCCTTTGAGGTACTTCCAATACTTTTCCAAACATCTCAGAAGACGAAGCTTGATAAAACTTGATATCCATATCGGTCATTCTTATGGCATCCAATACTCGGGTGACTCCAAGAGCAGTAGTCTCACCTGTTAGCACTGGCTGACCCCACGAAGTCTGGACAAATGACTGCGCTGCCAAGTTGTAGACCTCTTGTGGTTTAAACTCCCGCAAAATGCCAATCATCGAAGCTTCATCAAGTAAGTCACCTGGAACTAAGGTCACCAAGTCTTGAATGTGGGCAATGCGTTCGAAGTTCACCGTTGATGAACGCCGAAGCATGCCAATTACCTCATAACCTTGGTCGAGTAAAAACTCAGCTAAGTATGAACCGTCCTGACCTGTAATGCCTGTGATCAATGCGACCTGTTTTGCTCCCATATATACTGCAAATCCTAGCTTTTTTTAAAAAGGTAAATAAATTTCGGCCAAAATCCCGAAAAATAGCTACCTTCCACTCCAATTTGGAGGTCTTTTTTCAAGAAATGCGGTAATACCCTCCCTGGCATCTTCGGTCAGCGTAGTCAACGACAGGGCCCCTCTAAGGATCTCTAATGCCTGGTGAGGCTCCATCCCCCAGGTAGCGTAAAGCGAGTCACGGCCAAGTTTCATAGCTACTGGAGACGCCTTTTTCAACTCCTCTACTACCTCTTCAACCACGGAATCAAGCTGGGAATCTTCAACCACTCTATTTACAAAACCTATAGATTTAGCCTCGTCAGCTTTGACTCTTCGCCCTGTCATCATAAGCTCCAGGGCAATTTTAGGTGGCATTGACCTAGTCAAGGGGACTGAGATCATAAACGGCCAGAGTCCCACTGCGACCTCAGTGGCCCCAAATATCGCGCTCTGACTTGCAATCACGATGTCACATGCCATAGCAAGTCCAAAGCCCCCAGCCATGCCATACCCTTGCACTCTGGCTATCACTGGCTTTCCTAAGTGCCACATGTCGAGAAAAAGATCTGCAAGCTCGCCTCTTAAGTAATGCTGCTCAACCAAGCTTGGGCTTTGAGCTGAGGGTGCGTCCATTATTGAGTGATTCCCTCCAAGGTCAGCACCTGCACAAAATGCTTTGTCACCCGTTCCTTTTAGGACCACACATCTCACTTCGGGATCGCTTTTGGCCATTTGGAAGTACTTCCTGAGATCAAGTAAGACCTGAGGTGAAAGAGCATTTCGCCTTTCTGGACGGTTAATCGTCAAATG
>JABEUL010000088.1 GCA_013044465.1 Acidimicrobiales bacterium | reverse complement strand
CCCGAGCTATTCCTGAAATCTTTTGTTGTTTACATACAAGGCATTCGTTTTTAAAACTTCTCTCGCCAAGTTCTCTTTGGGGCCGATCTCGACTTCCAACAAAGGAATTAATCAACTTCATTGATCAATACGACATCTTTAAGGACTGGACCAGGAATTGGAGACTTCTCAAAGCAATGGAGGGGATGAAAGTATTATCGTGTATATGGTGACTAGTAGCTGTGTGGGATCGTTTAATTCAAGCTGCTATCAATATCACTATGACACAAGTTCGAGGTTGATTAAACTCCTTAATAGTCTCGATAAGGGAGCGGTAAAGCACAAATACCTGGTTCCCGTGCCAGGATTAGGGGATAGCGTGCCAGCTCCGAAGGGACCATTGTTACCAGATCCTTTCAGACCAGGAGTTCCAGAACCAATTCTGGTTTTAGGTTTCTCTATAAATTTTGATTTCTGTTCATCTGGAGCACTACTTTGACCCGAAACGAATTCTTTGCATCCGGTGGTGAACTTTATGTCTGCCGTCCTGAGGACCCAGATGCCGACTGGGATTATGAAATATTCTTAGGCCATCTTGTCTCTCACCAGCTAGCTGTTCAGTTCTCTGATTGCTCCGATTTTCTAAAAACAGTTCCTGGTATTAGGGAGGTTGACCATGATGACTTCGAGATTATTACTGTAGTTGGATCAATTGACCAACACGAATTAGAGGAACTGGTCACAACATATTTTTTTGAATTACTTTCACAAGTTCCTCTTTCGGCTCTGCAAATGTAAATGGCATTTAAATCAACAGCTATGTATCTAGTAATAATTCCAATAATCCTCGTGCTCGCCAAACAGTTTTTAGTTTTCCGCGCAAACCATCCCTATGATGATCCAAAATTTAAGACACTCAGCAACTATGATTCGAAGGGAAATGGTTTTCCTTCAAAGCGACATGGAAATGCAATAACTTCCATGTTCTCGTTTTGGGTAGGGGAGATATCTAACCCAGCTGATCAAGGATGTTATGCGGTGCACCTGTCCTGGATCCCACAGTGGGCATCCTACTCCGTCCAGCAGAATGGATTCAACCAATTCATTGGAGGTGCGACGACGGTCGCTGTGGGAGCGGTGCTACAAGGCTTATTTACAGCAAAAGAGGTAGCTGATCTTATTTTGGCTCAGGAGGTGGCGAGCATACTTGAAGATACTGGATCGAGTCAAACGGTAGCCAACTTTTTCGAGGAATCAATCAACCACCAAACCGTTCAGGTCGGAAAGCGGATCTGCGGCTACACCAACTATTCCGAAGGGGAAGGAAGTATCATCTCGACCACTACTTTTACTTCCCCGAGAATAAGCGGTCACGGGATTAGCCTTGGAGTCCTCCGGAAATGACGAAGTGTATTGCCGGTGTCGGTGAGGGGATTGCCCAGATGCTCATCCTTGATCAGCGGCCGTTCTCCTTCGCAAAAGGAGTTCCATACTGATGACACCTGAAGTGCTCGACATCCTGAGTGCTGTCGAAGAGTTGAGCAAACGCCTGAAAGAGCCAGTAAGCGAGGAAATGCGAGCAGGAGGCTGGCGTGAGGAAAGCGCCTTACTAATAGCAGGATCGTTGGACAAATTCGCCACCAAAATCAGGTTGATTGACGAACTCCCACCTATGTCCGAGCGTCCATGGGATATGCCTCGTGGCTTGGACTCACATGGAGTTCATGGCGGTGGTCCTTTCGACGACCTACTTGCCCTTGGTCACAAACTGCGTCAGGCACCGTGAATTGTACGGGTAGCCAAAGAGCATCTCCATATGAAATTACTTTGCAGGTGGATTATGATTGGCCAGAAATGACCAATCATAATATCTGGATTATTGGTCCCAGTAAAAGTTGAAGGTCCAAGTTGATTCATTTGAAGCGGTCAGCACAAGGGATCTCAAATTTCTCTGAATCGTGCCTAAGCGGTCTCAGACCGGCAGTTGCACTCGCTCTGTTCGCAGTCGGGGCCAAGTTAACAGCGTGCGGCAGCGGGACGAACTGATCAAACACCACTCCCTCCTGTTCGTGGCCAATGCACGTTACCGGGACAGCAACAGCAGAACAAGTTGGACTCGTCCATTGTTACTTTAAGCTCTAGCCCGGCGAAATTCCGCGGAGTTGACGAAACTCATGGCGGTCACAGGATCAACTGACCATATCACTAGTCTAGATCTTAAGTACTCACGAGACGCAGGCAATGGCATAGCGTTGGCAAACTTCATACCTAACCTTTCCGATCCGACATACGTTGATTTGACAATTAGATACGCTGACGGTGTCACCGAGGAAACGGGAATTCATAACATGATTGCCTTTGGGGGTCGGTCTATTTGGCACTTGGCTATAGGATCAAATTGGACCTAACTTCTAACCCAATTATTTCTTTGGCAAGTACCTTGGACGCCGCTACATACAAAATCCAATAAATGCGCTCTATGATGCCATGATATCATCAAAGGTTTTTGAAAAAGTTGTTGCAGCTAGATAAAATACAATTGGAACATGGAGAAAAACTGCCCAGATGGAGAATATGAAGACATTAAGTAATCGCTTTCAGTGCAGAAGCGAATTATCCCACAATGTGGTGGTCTGTACTAGGGGCCAAGACTCAAGCTTATGTGAGTTCTATGCAGGTTGCAGAGTGCTGAAGTTGGATTATTTATGATTCCCGATGAAGTCATTCGTGAGATCAGAAAACGGTGTGATATGGCTACTCCTGGTCCGTGGTATTTCACTGACTTAGATGATGCCTATGCAATGGGTTTGTTGGCCGTAGGAACTCGAAAATTACAAATTAATAGCGCCCAAGACGAGAGCCATAGATGGCCAAATTTTGATATTTCAACTCTTGTAGCCATCACACTACTTCAACGCCCCAAATATGCATGTATAGATGATTTTTGGGAACGAAATACATGGTTCATCGAACATGCAAGAACGGACATTCCACTACTGCTTGATGAGGTTGAGAAGCACTACCGAGGCGATTCGGCCAGCCAGACTTTGTCGATGAGCTACCTAAATGAAATTGACGAGAGATGCAACTATGCAGTTCAAGGTCCGTGGGTATTTAAGACCTTTAGAAGTGAGAATGGTGATGATCTACCAGTCGTAACGGCTAATTCGAACGATGAAGACTACACTCAGTGGCCAAATTATGATACTAGTAGGGTCATTGCATTTACAAAGTTGCTTGAGCCGCCAATGATCGCAATCAACGACGGCAGGTGGAGGGAGAACGCCATTTTCATAGCTAATGCAAGACAAGACCTTCCGATGTTGTTGCAAGAAGTCAAAAGCTTGAGAGCTTAAAATAACTATCAGTATTATGGGGATTAGCGATTTAGTTTCCTTCTTCCACAAAACTAACCAAAGGGAAATTGACCAATGCCTAAAGCCTTTTAATCACCACGTCAACTACTGAGATTGTGGCAAGATAGGTGAAGTGCAACTAGCCCAAATCCGAGAAGAGATTAACGGCACAACTTCAAATAGCGCGTATCCGCTATTTTCTTGCAATTGCTCTTTTTTAGCTGCTAATTCAGTTTGCGTTGTCCCAGCTAAACCACAAGAAACTTCTTTGGATTCATGCAACTTAGCTTCGGAAACCGCAGATGCAACAAGGAGAACTGTGCTAAATAATTTCATCGAGCAGCTTTCAATGCAATCAGCACAATCAGATCCATCTGTTGGTCTTGAGCTTGGCGTCGAGACGACCGACCCTCGCTGGCCTGTATCGCAGGGCTGGGTTAAGATGACAAAAAATATAAGTGGAGTCGAAATCCACTACGTACACAATACTGCTACTGGTGCTTCCGCTGACTTTAAGTTTGTCCCATGAGCAATCCACTCATAGCACGATGCATTGGAAGTACAGGGGCTGATCTTGGTCCAGCAACGGCTCGTGAATTCCACTCCGACCGAACCAAATTCGGTACCACAATTGGCGCTTGGTATCAGATATTTGGCATGGGGATTTGGGAAACGGTATTTGTAGTGCTTGTTCGTGATGATTATGGCAAACCAAGCTGGTTGCCAATTGGACTCTTTGACTTTGAGATATCCAAGCTGCCAAGTGACTGGGAGTTCCGTCTAATCGATGGAATCGCGGCTTCGGGTGGTGACGCCTCGAATCGCTGGGTTGCCGTTTGGGGCTACTCTGAACTAGTTAGGAATCCTTCTCACAGCGACGCTTTACTTGAACGCGAACCAGAAGCACTCCGTATTTTTGACCAACAACTCCAAGGAACGCCACCAATTAAAGACACATAGTACCGATAGAGGTCAGGCCATCTGACGCTTCAGATACGTCCAAGAACTCTTAGGACGTAGGGATCTAAATTCAACCACTATCTACACCCATCTCTCACCAGACAAACTAGCCAAAGTGCACTCAGCTACTCATCCAAATGCCACTTATCATATGGCAGTTGACTAACGTCTCTTAAACACCACGTCAGCTACCGAGATTGTGGCAAGATGGGTTAAGTGCAACTAGCCCAAATCCGAGAAGAATTTAAAGGCACAACTTCAAACACTCGATGCAGCGCTATGGTCAGTTCCACCACACCTAAATTTCAGGAAGTATCTTTAGATTCATGCAAATACGCGTCTAATCCCGCAGATACATACAATAAACATGTCATTCAGCAGGGCGAGTACCCAGAGACCACTAGCCGAAGTCAGCTCCAGCAAATGATCTGGAACACCATGGATCATGCGACGACCGAGAAAGCCTTCTCAGGCGGACGATACGCATACCGGGATGGTAATGACGGTACGGTGGGGATTACAGATTCGGGCAATTCCAGTGGCAGGACATCCATCAGGCCGACGGATGGCTACAGTTGCTACCAGGGGATGAATTAGTGATTTTTCAAGAAGAGGGTCCTGATGACTTTGTTATTCGACTTAGTCGCGACGAAGTGCTTTTACTTAACAACGCCTTGAATGAAGTCTGCAATGCTATAGAAGTTTGGGAGTTCTCTACTCGGCTCGGATCCAAGCGCGAAGAGGCTTTGGAGATGCTTAATGAGATCGGGCGAGCACTCGCATGATTGAACGTTGGAGTAGAGCACGTACGAAAGACACTTATCCAAATAGCCCTGGCAATGGATCGGCTCCTGCTGAAGTTACACCAATTACGGTACCGTTGTACGCTGGGTATGAAAACGTAAACACGTTCGTTTCAAATGTTCAGCAGCATGGTTATTTGTATACAATAAATCAAAACAATCCTGTCTACCAAGCCATTTACCAATCTTATGATGCATGTGAACTGGCCCAAGGATCCAGCTAATGCAATTGGGCAATAGCCGGACATTCCTTCTTGGTGCCACTTTGTGTAACTTCTACTGCTCTAACTACCACAGGCGAAGTGGTCTAGTTGATACATGGGGTAATTTTTCGGTCGCAGAGGGCGGAGCGACATCCCTGGAGGCGGGTGACCTCAGTGGCGACGTTCCTAGCAACTACAACCGATTCCTCAAGAGCTTGTCTTCTGGTGTTGGGGCCACAACGATTATCTGTCTGTCCGATAAGTCCTACCACTTCTCTTCGGATGTTCCGGCCACGAACATTCCAGGCACCCACGCGACCTTCGCCAAGGTTGTCGGGCCAGACGGAGCTACAATG
>JABEUL010000087.1 GCA_013044465.1 Acidimicrobiales bacterium | reverse complement strand
GTCATGGAAAAACCGCTTCTTTTGTCCCCATTTAAAAGGGGCTCCAGCCACTTCTTCCTTTGTTCCTCTCGGCCTGATTCTCTTATTCCAATCGCTAATAACTCAGCGTTGCCGCTATCTGGGGCATTATTGCCAAAGACCACAGGTGAGTATGCACACCTGCCAAGTATTTCATGCATTAGACCCAGCTTTACCTGGCCAAATCCCTGGCCACCGAGATCTGGAGGCAGATGAGCGGCCCAGAGTCCGCGTTTTTTCACCTCTTCTTGAAGCGGCGCAATAGCCTTTATCATCTGGTCATAACTTAAACCCAGAGTTTCAAGCGGTTCTACTTCTTCTCTGCAAAACTGCCTCATCCAGGCCAATTTCTCTTCAAATTCCGGTTCAGTCGAAAAATCCCATGCCATTAAATAACCTCCATGGTGAAATGATCCCACCAATTACGAGGTGTCGTCAAATAGGCCAGATATTAGATACTACGCTTTATATGTGGCATCAGTGACAGATCTAACAACAAATAAGCAGCCGGTAAATTTAGGCAACACAAGGATGAACTCATTTGAGGCAGAGGGTCTCCTAAGCTCAGTTAGGGCTGCTTTGCTCGATGACAAGCGATTACTTTCAGAACAAGAAATCCTGGAGCTATCAAGTCTTCCAAAAAGCCATATTCCCCAATTAGCTGAACTAGCCCACGAGGTGCGCATTTTATGGTGTGGTGAAATAGTTGAAGTAGAAGGAATTTTAAGCGTTAAAACCGGTGGGAGTCCAGAGGACTGCCATTTCTGCTCTCAAAGCGCAAAATTTGATTCCCCCGTGAAAGCGACCCCGTTTTTAGATGCAAATGAAATTCTAAAAGCAGCTCAGGAGACTAAAGATCTGGGCGCAAGCGAATTCTGTATTGTGCTGGCAATAAGAGGTCCCGATGAAAGAACAATGTCACGTCTTGAAGAGATTGTTCCATTAGTCAGAGATCAAGTTGGGATCAATGTGGCAGTAAGTGCCGGCATATTGAACAAAGATCAAGCTAGAAGGTTAAAGGCAGTTGGCACTCATCGCTACAACCACAATCTTGAAACCGCTAAGTCATACTTTCCAAAAGTCGTCACAACTCATACTTGGGAAGAAAGAGAAGAAACTTGCAAGCTAGTGGTGGGCGAGGGAATGGAACTTTGCTGCGGGATCTTGCTTGGAATGGGTGAAAGTGATGCACAGAGAGTTGAAGTTCTCTCCCAATTACAAGAGCTGAGACCAAATGAGGTACCGCTTAATTTCTTGAACCCAAGGCCAGGCACTCCATTTGCAGAGATGGCATTAGTGGATTCGATGGAAGCAATAAAATGGATCTCCATCGCACGATTGGCACTCCCTGATGTAATTCTTCGATATGCGGGTGGTCGAGAAATTACTCTTGGTGAACTTCAGAAAATGGGGATGAAATCAGGAATCAATGCCCTTATTGTAGGGAACTATCTCACCACATTAGGTAGAACCCCAGAGGAAGACCTTGCAATGCTTAAAGATCTATCCATGCCTGTTGGCGCCCTAAGCGGGGTGCTTTAAATTTTAAAATGTCAGACATTCCTCAATATTGCACTAGCTGTGGGTCCATTGAGTGTTCAGGATGCCAGCGGGATTTAGATCCTCCTAGATTCTGCCAGTACTGTGGCAAAAAACTGAAGGTGGTCGTTACACCAGCGAGCTATGTAGCCTCATGCAAAGTTCACGGGAGATATAAACCATAAATTTGGGAACTGGTTGTATAAATTGTGGATATGAACCTTTACGATTATATTCCTCATCCCAGAATCGAAGCTAGAAAATCTTTGGGTCCACCAAAAACTGATGATGGCCGACTGGGTGTAAATGGGAAAATAGGAGCCCTAATTACCACAGCAGTTGGCACCATGTGGGCAGCTTACTTATTCTTTTTCCTCACTTTGGTGTCACTGCCAGCAACTATTGCAAGCCATAATCCGGTTCTAATAATCCAATGGATTGCACAGACTTTTCTCCAGTTAGTTCTTCTTCCTATCATTATTGTGGGTCAAAATATTCAGGGTAAGGCATCGGATAAAAGAGCAATAGAAACTTACAAAGACGCAGAGGCCATATTGCACGAATGTCAACAATTGCAACAACACTTAGCTACCCAAGACGACGTTCTCGTAAACATGATGAATAGAGTCGAAACCATGTTGACCAAAATGGAAACCACTTAGTCCGCACCAAAATGCCCGTGAATTGGGGCGGGATTGCAGATCTGGCACTGATAAGTTTGTGTAGAGCTATTCTGGTTAAATGGACAAAATTGCTGTAGTAGATACAACGTTTGCTCGCGTCAACATGGGACACTTTGCACATGATGAACTCTCAAAGTGCGAGGGTCACGGTGAGCGTTTCGAAGTAATATCTAGGACGGTTCCCGGGTTCAAAGATTTGGCAGTTGAATGCAAACGGCTAATTGAATTTGATGGTGCCAAAATTGCAATTGCGCTTGGCATGCCAGGCAAAGCCGATATCGACCAAGTATGTGCTCATGAGGCCTCACAAGGCATAATGGCTGCACAGCTGATGACTAATACACACATATTGGAGGTATTTGTTCATGAAAATGAAACAGATTCCCCGGAGGAACTTGTTCAGGTATGTGAAGATAGGGCACGAAAACACGCAAAGAATGCATTCTGGCTACTCTATGCCCCGGAGGAACTTGCCAAAAGGGCCGGACAGGGAGTCCGACAGGGGTTCGAAAACGCAGGTCCGATAGCTTAATTTGTCATAATAGCAGTTAAAAAGCTACAAAATACCCAAGAAAACGGAATTATTACGCTTAATGACTCAATAATCAGTTATTAACTACCACTTGTGTCCAATATTTTCGGTACTAGAAAAATAACTGTTATCGGCAAATCATTGCTTTTCTTGAGCAAAAAAATTACACTCTTAACTAGTTAGTTGGAGGTAGTCGAAATGGAATCTATAACTTTAAATAAAAACCAAGATTTTGAATGGCAACAGCCTTCAATGCACACTGCACTAAAGAAGATGCTAGGCCAGCAACTTAATTCATCAATCAGGCTAGCTAGTCCTGAAGAAATAGATGCCATTTTGCGCAGAGCTTTTCAGGAACTCCCGCGCAGGCGGCGTTGGATCTGACAACTTCAAAAAGGCAATAACTTCTCAATTTCCCCTTCAAGTTCATTTACATTTGTAAAAACTGAAATTTCATATTTTCCCGAGAGCCACTCTCTATTAAGTGCCTGTACATTTTCTTTCTCATCAAAGTGATTTAGGAAGACAATCAAATGATCGGGTTTATATCCCTCAACTTTAAACGAATCAAGCGCGCTTCTTATGCTAGTGATAGCACCGAGACGTGCGTCAGATACCAGTATCACTAAATTAGGTTCTATTGCCTTGACAACACCAAGAGCATCTGCATCTTCGCATTGCGGGGACCTTATTCCCCCAGCCAACTCAACAATCCCAATATCACTTTCCTTAGTCCAGCTAATAGAGCCAACTAAGTCCATAAGAAAAAACGGTTCCAAAGATAGCTCAGCCGCTGCCATCGGAGGAGCCAATGGAGTCTCGAACCAAAATTCCTTGGAACACACTTCATAAGGAGATTCCCCAGTGGCCTCAGCCAATAATTCTGCGTCGGTCCTTCCAGGTTCGCCTTCTCCAAATGACTGGGCAGGCTTTCTTGCAGAGACTTTAAGCCGTTTTGAGACAAAATCTTGCATCAATTCCACAACCAACCAAGTCTTGCCTACCTCAGTGCCAGTGCCTACTACTGCAATAAGCAATCTAGGCCGCACACCTTTGGTCAGCTGATTATTCGATCCTGGCATTTACAAACTTTCTTTAAGCACCTATTGGCCAATTTGGCTCACTCGGCAAGTAAAGTATAATTCCAATTGCACTTGGAGTCATTCTATAAATTACTTCCCTGCTCTTAGAGGTCTTCGATAGTGCAACACTTCTTTTCAAATTCATTAGACACTCATATCTGGGATCTATTCCACTTTATCTCCACGCCTGTCCGGTTCAAATCCTAAGAATTTTAACTTTCGAGATCATTAGATTCTCAATCCTAAATACACTTCATAGTTATTAGGTTCTTGCTTAGGATGAACACTTATCACCTCACCGAAGTGTCCTTAAGCAAAGATGGTCTCTTTTACCTTGCCTCAAATCCCTACTCATAAACTAGACTAAGTATCTATAAACTAGCCATCGGCCAATAAGGAAACTAACTGCGCGTCTCCAGCAAATCCGCACCTCGAGGATTGGCAATGATATTTGCTAGTTGTCTTCATTCCTATATTATGGGTAAACTTAGTATATGAGCATCTTGATCGAAGAGAAGTACTTAAACGAACTTCGAGAAATCGTGATTGCAAATGTCGATATTTCGAAATGGCAGCCAGTAGTGTTTGGCTCGAGGATCAAGGGAACCGCTAGAAAATATAGTGATATTGATTTGGGCTTTAAGGGATCAGCACCTATGCCGATCTCCACGGTGGCCAAACTATGGAATGCACTCGATGACTCCGACATACCCTATGTGGTTGATATTGTGGATCTAAGCTTGGTGAATATTGAGTTTTTGAAAGAAGCGCAGTCGGGAATGGAAAATCTCCTCGCATGAGCAGAATAGATGCGCAAAAAGCACAGTTGCAAAAGGCCAGAGACTTTTTGGATCGCATATTGAATTCAGAAGAAAACGAAATTCAAAGGGCGGCTGCAATACAGGCTTTTGAAGTGGGTTTTGAGCTTGCCTGGAAATATCTCAAAAACCTAGTCGAAGAAAATGGAACCCTAGTTGCCAGCCCCAAGTCCGTGTTCCGCGAGGCTGCGAAACAGGGTCTACTTGAAAGTCCTGAAGTATGGTTTGATTTTTTAATTGCACGGAACAATACGGTTCACACATACATTGAGGATCTTGCCAACGAAGTCTATAAATTTATTAGGATTTCTTTTCTTGACGAATTAGACAAGCTTATTCGCATTGAGATTTAAAATTTTCATCGAAACTCATAGACATTGAGAGATTTCAGACAAAACAGGTTAGTTACCAACTGCTACTGGCTTTGCCACTCATCTATTGTTTGACATAATAGTTCAATTTCTTGACTTGTATGTATTGCACCTAATGCAATGCTCAACCTATAAG